>JAYVEE010000122.1:0-5109 GCA_043749005.1 Polaromonas sp.
GCAAGTCGTCCCTGTGCAGCTCAGGCGCAAGACGGGTCGGAAAATTCTTCGCAACCTGATGACGCCCACCGAACAGGCAAACAGGATGATGATCAGGGCATCAAGTCTTACCTGAAAAAGACCCATGCGACAGACCCTGATCGGAAGGCAAAAGCCGATGCAAACAAACAGGCTGAAAAAGACTGAAGAAGACTCAAAAAGAGAAATTGGGGCAATCCACTGCGGTCGAGATGTAAAAGTCCAGGCCTATTAACCGCTGCTTTGAATTGAAAGTACTTTCATGTCTTGCTCGTAACCCATCAGTTTTTCGATGGCTTTGCGCCTTTGACTGATCGACGTGGTGTTGTGAAGGCTGGCTAAATTGGCACAGTTTTCCTTGGTGAGTGCATCCATGTATTCTGCATAGTCTGAATTGGGCGACACGATTGAACGTTCAAACAAACTGCGCACGGCGACTTTCTTCTGCTCGGTTGTGGTTTGGTTTTTCAAGAGCGTGCGCAGGGTGTGCAGAGTGTCTTGTTGACGTCGCTTGCGCTCAGCGTAGGCCAGTGGTGCATCAAAGCGAGACTTTTCTATTTGTAATGCAATCAGGGACATTTGTTTGTCGTCAAGTTGGCCATACAGCATTTCAGCTCTGCTGATCGCCTGTTTGTAGCGTTTGGTTTGATTGGCGGGTTTTGCAAGCTGCAGGTAGTCATTGCGATAGTCATTATTTCCTTTTTCAAATTTGCGAGCCAAAGTATCAATCTGGTTGCTGGTCATGGTGTCCAGCAAGGTCACGACTGCGGGTTGTGACTGATCGGACACCGCCAAAAATTTGCGCCGCACGTCTGACAGGATGTTGCAGGCATCTTCTGCGTTGATATCAAGGGGTACTTTTTGCTGCATTTTTTGCAGCATATCTATGTAGGTGGGGAGCTGTGTTTGCCGATGCCAGGTTTGCAGTTTGTGCAGGTCGTTTTTGACCTGCACACTTTGGCTGCTTGAAAAATCAATATAGCCATCGAGGTACCAGTACGCCAGCTCGGGGGCCTGGTTGTAGACCAGTTTGGCGGAGCTGCATGCTTGTAGAAGGCATGCCACTAATGCCAGGCTGATAATTCGCGCTGAGCTTGAAAAAATTACAGGAAACTTCATGTCCATTCCAGATCAGTTAGTCGCACCGCAGATGCTGCCCATCAATGTTGTCATCATGGCTGCAGGCAAAGGTACCCGCATGAAAAGCGCATTGCCCAAAGTATTGCACCGGCTGGGTGGGCGCGCTTTGCTCGGTCATGTGGTTGACTGTGCAGCGCAGTTATCAGTACGTCGTGCGGTCATTATCACGGGCCACGGTGCTATTGAAGTAGAAGCCGCGTGCGCCCGATTCCAGGGCACTACAGGCACTTTCGACATGAAATTTGCGCGCCAGGAGCCACAATTGGGTACAGGCCACGCCGTACAACAGGCTGTACCGCTGCTGGGTGACGATGGCGTGACGCTGATTCTGAACGGTGACGTACCGCTGATCCAAGCCGGGACGCTGCGCAAATTGCTGGAGGTTTGCGCAGGTAGCAAGCTGGCACTGCTGACTTTGAACATCGCTGACGCAACAGGGTACGGCCGCATATTGCGCACGTCGGGTGGCGATGTTCTTGGAATTGTGGAGCATAAGGATGCCAGCCCTGAACAGCGCATGATTGGCGAGTTCTACACCGGTGTCATGGCCGTGCCTAACAAGCTCTTGAAGACCTGGCTCGCACGCCTGACCAACACCAACAGCCAAAATGAGTACTACCTGACAGACGTGGTGGCGATGGCGGTGGCTGATGGCGTCCAGGTGGTGGCCAGCCACCCCGACAATGAGCCCGAAGTGTCAGGTGTTAACGATCCAGTCCAACTCGCTGCGCTTGAGCGTGTGTATCAGTCACGGCAAGCCCTGGCCTTGATGACACAAGGCGTTCGCTTCGCCGACCCAGCCCGTTTTGACCTGCGCGGCACGTTGACATGCGGGCAAGACGTTGAAATTGATGTGAATTGTGTGTTTGAAGGCGCAGTCACTTTGGGTAATGGCGTTCGGGTAGGCGCCAACTGTGTGATATCCAATTGCGCCATTGCGGCCAACGCCGTGATCCACCCCTTCACCCACATCGACGGTGAAAAGTTGGGCGTTCAAGTAGGGGAAGGTTCGCTGGTTGGCCCGTTTGCCCGCCTGCGACCCGGCGCGCAATTAGGCGCTGAAGTCCACATCGGTAACTTTGTGGAGGTCAAAAACTCCACTTTGGCAAAAGGCGCCAAAGCCAACCATCTGGCGTATTTGGGCGATGCCACAGTGGGCGAGCGCGTCAACTATGGCGCAGGCAGCATCACTGCCAACTACGACGGAGCCAATAAGCACCGCACCGTGATTGGTGATGACGTTCACATCGGCAGCAATTGCGTGCTGGTTGCACCCATTACCATCGGCGCAGGCGGCACGGTAGGCGGTGGCACCACGCTGACCAAAAGTACTGGGCCTGGTGGCCTGCATGTGGCGCGGCCCAAGCAGATCAGTCTGTTAAATTGGAAGCGGCCTGTGAAGGTGAAAAGTTAATAGCTATCTATGTGATGGCTAATTACCCAAACATTTATTGGACCAAAAGTACTTTCAGCTCAAATTTTGAGCGCTTAAAACTGAAAAATGCCTTCACATTGCGGACATTCGCATCGTTAGTGAAGAGCTGCTGGCTTAAGGTCAGATAAGCAGGTATGTCGGCCACGTGCACGATCATCACAAAATCTGGCCCGGGCGAAACGCGATAACACTGCTGCACCGCTGCATTCAAATTTATACGGCGCTCAAATGCGCTCAAGTGCTCGTCGCTTTGCCGATCCAGCGTGATCTCGACAATTACCGTCAGCCCTTGTCCGGTAATGTGTGCCAATTTGTCCGGGTTGAGCAGTGCTACTTCGCGTTCAATCAACCCGGCATCTTTAAGGCGCTTGACGCGTCGCAAGCATGTGGGCGGCGAAATATGAGCCAGCTCGGCGAGCGCCTGATTGCTCAAACTGCAGTCCATTTGCATTGCATTTAGCAATTTAATATCTGTGGCATCAATATCTATTCGTTCCATTTAAATACTATAAATGAAATAAAAATTCATTTTATAGAGGTAGAGAAATTTGATTACAAAAATAATCGAATAATCAACAAACTAAAAAATCTAAAACCACTAGCATCAAGCCAGTTTATTTCAAGGGGTCAAATTATGTGTGGCATTGTTGCAGCGGTTTCCAGCCGCAATATCGTTCCGGTTTTAGTGCAAGGCCTTCAGCGGCTGGAATATCGGGGCTACGACTCTTGCGGTGTGGCTGTGTATGCCGATGGTACGGATGCGCAGCGACCTGCCGGTCTTTGGCGAGCCCGCAGTACATCGCGCGTCGCAGAACTGCAACAACAGGTTGCCACTGACAAGTTGGGCGGCACCACCGGTATTGCCCACACCCGCTGGGCCACGCACGGCGCACCGGCCATCCACAATGCGCATCCTCACTTCAGCCATGGCACTGGAGATGCATCAACCAGGCCCGGCAAGATTGCGCTTGTCCATAACGGCATCATTGAAAACCACGAGGAGCTGCGTGCCACATTGCAAGCCAAAGGCTACGTGTTCGACAGTCAAACTGATACAGAAGTCATCGTGCATCTGGTTGAAAGTTTATACAATGGCGATCTGTTTGAAGCCCTGAAAAGCGCAGTAGGCCAATTGCATGGCGCTTATGCGATTGCAGCTTTCTGCAAGGACGAGCCACACCGCGTGGTGGGTGCTCGGGCTGGCTCACCGCTCATTTTGGGTGTGGGCAAAGCCGATCAGGAAAACTTTCTGGCCAGCGATGCGATGGCGCTCGCGGGTGTCACAGACCAGATCGTCTATCTTGAAGAAGGCGACCTGATTGATATTCAACTCGGTAAATACTGGATATTGGACAAGGCACAAAAGGCTGTACAGCGCGAGGTTAAAACCGTGCACGCCCATAGCGGCGCGGCAGAACTGGGCCCGTACCGCCACTACATGCAAAAAGAAATTTTTGAGCAGCCCTCCTCGATTGCCAACACCCTTGAAGGCGTTGAAGGCATCACGCCGGAGTTGTTTGGTGATGGGGCTGGACGCGTGTTTAAAGACATTGACTCTGTGCTGATTTTAGCCTGCGGAACCAGTTATTACAGCGGCTGTACTGCCAAGTACTGGCTCGAATCGATTGCAGGCATTTCGACCCAGGTTGAAGTGGCCAGCGAATACCGCTACCGCACCAGCGTGCCCAACCCGCGCACGCTGGTGGTCACCATCACCCAGAGTGGCGAAACCGCCGACACGCTGGCCGCCCTGCGCCACGCGCAAAGTTTGGGCATGACGCAAACTCTCACTATCTGCAACGTCGCTACATCGGCCATGGTGCGTGAATGCAAGCTGGCTTACGTGACACGTGCCGGGGTTGAAATTGGTGTGGCATCGACCAAAGCCTTTACCTCTCAACTGGCGGGTTTGTTTTTACTCACACTGGCACTGGCGCAAAGCAAAGGCCGCTTGAGTGAAAGTGATGAAGCTGCCCACGTTAAAGCCATGCGCCACTTGCCCGTGGCTATAGCAGCTGTGCTGGCACTGGAACCCCAAGTTATTGCTTGGGCGGAAGACTTTGCCAAGATGGAAAATGCACTTTTTCTGGGCCGTGGCCTGCATTACCCAATTGCACTTGAGGGTGCGCTTAAGCTCAAGGAAATCAGCTATATCCATGCTGAGGCTTACCCGGCTGGTGAGTTAAAGCACGGCCCGCTGGCACTGGTGACCAGCGCCATGCCGGTGGTGGCGGTAGCGCCAAACGACAGCCTGCTGGAAAAGCTTAAAAGCAACCTGCAAGAAGTCCGCGCGCGTGGCGGCGTACTGTATGTGCTGGCTGATGCAGGCACAAAGTTGATCAGCAGCGAAGGCCTGCATGTTATTCGTATGCCAGAGAACTACGGCCCATTAAGCCCGTTGCTGCATGTCGTGCCGTTGCAACTACTGGCTTATCACACAGCGTGCGCAAGGGGGACGGATGTGGATAAGCCCAGGAACCTCGCAAAATCTGTCACTGTTGAGTAACCATAAAAAA
>JAYVEE010000123.1:0-5083 GCA_043749005.1 Polaromonas sp.
GCCGGCACTGCTGCCCAGCGACTACTGCGGCGACGTGCATCTGCGCCTGAGTTTTTATAAAAAGCTGGCGACCGCCAAAACCACCGACCAGATCGACGCGCTGCTCGAAGAACTGGTAGACCGTTTCGGCAAGATGCCCACGCAGGCGCAGACGCTGATTGACGTTCACCGGCTGCGCGTGATCGCCAAACCCTACGGCGTCGTCAAGGTCGATGCCGCGCCCGGCCTGATCAACATCACCTTCAAAAAAGACCCACCCATCGACTCCATGGCGATCATGAATTTGATCCAGAAAAACCGGCACATCAAGCTGGCAGGTAATGACAAACTGCGTATCGAGCGCGAACTGCCCGAGGCGAAAGACCGGGCGCAGATGGTGCGTGATGTGTTGCGGAGTCTGGGGCAGCCGACGGCGACAGCAGCAGCGATAAACTAAAAAACGTCATTGAATTATAATTTTCAAAAATTATAATTTTTTTACAATTATCCAAGGAGTACGGCATGTCACAAGTCACCATATACCTTGAAGAAGACACCCTGGCCGCAGCCAAAGCGGCCGCAGCGCGTACCCAAATGTCACTCAGCAAGTGGTTTGCGCAGTTTGCAGAGGCTGAAAAACAAAAGCCCGTTCAGAGCTGGGACGATTTTTTTGCAGAGATCGACAGTTTAGGCAGCCCGGATGCTGACGCAACTGACGGCTGGGATGCCCTATTGAAAGACAGGTACAGCGGCCTGGGTATCGACGTACCCAGGCAATCGTTTTGAAGTACCTGCTGGACACGGACACCTTGATCTACGTGTTCAAACGCGCTGGCAATTGCCTGGCGCGGTTGAACACGCAAAAGGGCAGCGATATAGCCATCTCCACCATCAACCTCTTCGAGCTTGAGTACGGAATGGGCAAGTCAGACAAGCGCATCAAGATGGACAGCTATGTGCTCAGCCTGTGCAGGCGCTATGCGGTTCTGGACTTTGACCGTGCAGCCAGCGTGCAGGCAGGTGCCATGCGTGCGCTGCTGCATACCCGCGGCACGCCCATTGGCCCCTATGACGTACAGATTGCGGGCATTGCACTGGCGAACAACTTGACCGTAGTGACTCGAAATGTGCGCGAGTTCTCGAAGGTTCCACAACTGAAAGTCGAGAACTGGTATGACTGACAACCGCGCCGCACCGCATGGCGTCCCAACAGATGGACGCCGCACCATCAAACTCCAGCGCGACAAGGATGGTCAGTTTTTTGAGCTTCCTAAAGACTGGAAATTCACCAATGACCCGGTGACCGCGCATTTAGCGGCAGGTGCCATCATGCTGATGCCGCATCGCCCCGGCAAACTGAAATTGCCGCCGGCTACCCGCCAAGCTTCAGACTATCCGAAAAAATCGATCAAAACATCGATCAAAACATCGATCAAAACATCGGTCAAATAGGGCTGTAGCCCAGGTTCTATCTGCGCAAGCAGCTATCAAACTAATAGTGAATTAAAAAAATACCGCATGTCACAACCTACCGGCCAGCCCATCCTGAACGCCCTCACCCCCGACCAGCAAAAGCTTGAAGTGCTGCGCCAGCATTTCCCGCAGGCCATTGAGGTGGACTCCAGCGGCCGCATTCGCATCAATGCCGCCGCGCTGCAACTGGCCGTTGATCCCTCCAACCCGGCAGGCATTCAGGTTGAAGAAGACGGCTACGAGCTGCGCTGGGTGGGCAAGCGCGAGGCCTATCACAGCGCATTTGTGCCGGTTCAGAAAATCCTCACGCCGCTGCCGGACGAAAGCAAAAACTGGGACACCACCGGCAATCTGCTCATCAAAGGCGACAACCTCGACGCACTGCGCCTGCTGCGCCACAGTTACTTCGGCAAGGTCAAGCTGATCTATATCGACCCGCCGTACAACACCCAAAGCGACGCCTTCATTTATCGCGATGATTTCTCAAGCAAACAGTCCGAAGTGTTGGCGCAACTGGGTTATTCGCTCGACAACATCGACTACATCAAAAATATATATGGCGCCCGCACACACAGCGGCTGGCTGTCGTTCATGTATCCGCGCCTGCTACTGGCCAAGGATTTGCTGCGTGACGACGGGGTGATATTTATTTCAATCGATGACAACGAGCAGGCGCAGCTTAAATTGCTGTGTGATGAGGTTTTTGGGCAGGAAAATTTTGTGTGTAGTTTGATCTGGAATAAACAGCATTCGCAGCAGCAGGGTATGTTCAAAAAATACCATGAGTACGTTTTCTTGTACGCTAAGCAGATCGACTCACACGAGAACATATCTGGTGGCGCTGGAGTAATTGATGCCGGGGCAATGAAGAAAATATCCAAAGCCAATCCTGCAAGCGAATTCTCCTTTCCAGCCGGCGTTAGATTCGGGGCACCAGACGGAACCTCTCTGACGGGAACCTTTGGAGATTCCGAAAAAGTTACGGTTATTAGTGGGCAATTGCGTGCATTGAATGGCGTCACTGCTGAACCCGTCAGGTTGTCGGCTGGATGGACGCAACGCAACCAAATGACAAGCTTCTTTGCAGGCAATACGGTTATTGATTCAAAAGGTCAAAAAGTGGTTGAGTTTTATTTTAGTCCGACCGGAAAATTAAAGTGTTTGAAGGAGAGATCGAAGGTTACGCCACCCACCTTACTACCAAAATATGGAATGGTTAGCGAGCAATCAAGTCAACTTGCGTCTTTAATGGGAGCCAATGTTTTCGACTCGCCAAAACCCGTGCAAATGATTCGAGACTTTTCCAGTTGGTTGACTGGCACTGATGATGTTGTTGTTGATTTTTTTGCAGGAAGCGGAACTACTGGTGAAGCCGTGATGCGCCTAAACCTTGCTGACAGTGGAAATCGCAAATTTATTCTTGTTCAAGTCGCACAGCCCATAGATTCAAAAATTCAAAAAGAAGCCCACCACTTCGTTACCCAAACTTTGGCCAAACCCGAAGCCACCATTTTCGAGATCACCGCCGAACGCCTGCGCCGGGCCGGGGCCAAAATTGAAGCCGAACAGGCAACGAAAAGCGAGGCAGCGGGCAGCCTACTGCCAGCCGACCACGGGCTTCTGGACACCGGCTTTCGCATCTTTGAACTGGTGGACGACCCCCACGCGCTGATTCTGCAAAAGCCCTTGCAGCAAGCGACACAAGCTGACGTGCAAACGCTGCAAGCCGCCATCGCCACGCCGCAGCCAGAACAATTACCGCGCATTCTCTACAACCTGCTGCTGGCCGAGGGCTTGCCGCTGACCACGCTGCTGCGCACCGTTAAAGACCAGCACCTGTATCTCGCCGACGACGTGGCGCTGATCGTGCAGGCGATGCCGCTGGACGAGCTGACCGACACCTTGCGCGCACTGCAAACCGAAGGCACGCCGGCGCTGCACCTGACGGTTTATGCGCCGTGGATTGCCGACAGCAACTTCATGCTGGGCATCCGAAGCGTGGCTGCGTCACTCGGGTATTCTGACGACAAACTGCGTTTGCGCGGCTGACACGCATGCTCGCGCAGTTTCAGTACATTCGGCTGCCGCATCAAAGCGCGGCGGTGCAAAACATTGCCGACGTGTTCGCCGATGTGCGATTTGCCGCGCCCTCGGGCATTCAGGCCAACCCGGTGATGCTGCCGATTGAGGCGGCCGCAGCGCTGCGCACAAACATCGACCGCATTCGTCAGGCAAGCGACATTCACGCTGGCGAGGTGCAGGTGCCGACAACCGCCACACCGGCCCTGAGCCTGGACGTGCTGATGGAAACCGGCACTGGTAAAACATTCACTTTTATTGAGACGATTCACAAGTTGCACCAGCAGCACCGAATATCGAAATTCATTGTGCTGGTGCCGAGCAACGCCATCCGCCAGGGCACGCTTAAAAGCCTGCAAACCACGGCCGCTTTTTTTGCGCGCGAGTACAACAACCAGAAGATCAACGTCTTCAACTACTCCAGCCGCACGGTGCCCGGTTTCATTCAGGCCGCTAATGCTGGCATCAGCGTGCTAGTGGCGACTTACCAGTCTTTTGCCGGCGACAGCAAAGTCATCAACAAACGCGGCATTGAGGCGAGCCTGTTCGGCCATGCCAAAAGCTATATGGAGGCGTTGGGCGCGATTCGGCCAGTGCTCATCATTGACGAGCCGCACCGCTTCGAGGGCAAGCAAACGCTGGAGTATCTGGCGAAGTTCAACCCGCTGTTGACCATTCGTTTCGGCGCCACCTTCAAGGGCGAAAGCGACAAGCTGAAGTACAAAAATCTTATTTACACGCTCGACAGCCTGGACGCCTTTCGCCAGCGCCTGGTCAAAGGCATCACGGTCGATACCGTCGGCACCGTTAGTGACATGGCGCAGTTGCTGTGTTTCACGTCGGTTGCAGGCAACGCCAAGGCGCGTGCAGCCCATGTGAGTTATCAGCTAAGCGGCGGCCAAACGGCCAGTGTCGAGCTGCTGGCCAAAGACAATCTTGGCGAGAAAACCGGCATCGCTTTTCTCGATGGTCATGTGGTGGAAAGCGTGACCGGCAAGGAGGTGTTGTTTACCAATGGGTTTTCACTGCCGCTGGGCGAGGCCACGTCTTACGGCATGCTGGCTGAACAGGTTCAGTCGCTCATCATCGAGCGCAGCATTGCCAACCATTTCGAGCGCGAAGAGGCGAACTTCAAACATGGCATCAAATCCTTGAGCCTGTTTTTCATCGACGCAGTGGCGAAGTATTTACCCGATGGAAACAAGCCTGCGGTGGTTCGAGCGGTTTTTGAGCGGCACTATGCGGCGCAACTTGCCGCCACTTTGGCAAAGCCTGAACTTGACGCGGCTTACCGCCGCTACCTTGAGCGCAGCGCCGCCGACATTGGCCGGGTTCACAAGGGTTACTTTGCCCGTTCGCACAGTGAAAAAGGCGAAGAAGAAGCCATCGCCTTGATTCTGGAAGAAAAAGAAAAGCTGCTGTCGTTCGATACCGACTTGCGCTTTATCTTTTCAATGTGGGCCTTGCAGGAAGGCTGGGACAACCCGAATATCTTCACGCTGTGCAAGCTGGCCCCAAGCAACTCAAAAATCACCAAGCTGCAACAAATTGG
>JAYVEE010000124.1:0-5021 GCA_043749005.1 Polaromonas sp.
TTGCTGAACAATGTGACACCAATGCTGCATGTGCTTTCGTGCTGATGACCTGCAAGATCGTAAGTCTGACTCAACGCGAGCAAAATTCTTTGGGCAACGACCTTGCTGTATTCGGTAGCGGCCAGCACATCATCGGGCAAGCTCTCCAGCATCACAACAAACTCGTCACCGCCCAGCCGTGCAACGGTATCGCTAAGCCTGACACAGGCGCCCAAGCGCGTAGCCACTTTGCATAACAGCATGTCGCCAGTCGCATGGCCAAGCGTGTCGTTGAGTACCTTGAAGTTATCCAGATCAATAAACATCAGCGCACCGTTAACGTTGGCTGGTTCATTTTTAGCTTGTGTGACATTTTGTGCCAGCGCCCGTTTTAGACGCTCCATCAACATCTGACGATTGGGCAATTGAGTCAATGGGTCATAAAACGCGAGATATTCGATCTCTTCTTCTTCGATTTTGCGTTGTGTAATGTCACGCGCTGCGGATACCCAGTGCGTGGCAATCCCTTCAGCACCTAGCAGGGGCACGATGTCCAGCTCTATCCAGAACAAAGTGCCGTCTTTTTTATAGTTGATCAATTCTGCATGAACTGGCTGCGATTGCTCAAGCGCCAAACGGATATGGTTTAACTCAGCTTGCTGGCTGCCCAGACCTTGCAGCAAACCGGGTGAGCGCCCCATCACATCCTGCTTGCTGTAACCCGTGTGTTTTTCAAAAGCCTCGTTGACGTAAACAATTTTGTGTGTCGGGTTGCCCTGTGGCCTTACTTCCGTTATGACAACGATGTCGTTCAGCTTGGCCATGCCAGCTTGCAAAAGCCTGAATTCGCTGCTGGTGTGTTGGAACTGCGTAACGACTTGTGGACTTGTTATTTTCTTGAATGACTGAATTTGCATAGCATTCAGAGTAAGCGATACGCGGTTTTTTTGGATAAAGGCAAACACGCAAGTTACTGAAGGTTACGTCCTACGGGTGATTAAGACTCCTGCTGATGCGCAGTTTTAGCATGGCCGTTTCAAATCCTTCCAGTTTAATCATCTGAAAGTTTTTGCTATGCACAACATACTTTTCGTATCAGGTACGCGTCCGGAAATTATCAAACTTGCACCGCTATATCACGCCCTGAAAGAGGCCAGTTGGGCCAACGTGCATTGGTTGCACACCGGGCAACATGCTGACATGGCCACCCAAATCCTGGCCTGTTTTGATGTAGTGCCTGATATGAGCCTGCAACGCATGGGCAGCAGTTTGCTGGAGTTCAGCCTTGGCTGCAGGCAACAGCTTGAACTGGAGATGACAAAGAAAACCTGGTCGCTGGTGGTCGTGCAGGGAGACACCGAAAGTGCCTTTCAGGGAGCGCTTGCCGGGTTTTACAACCGGATTCCGGTTGCGCATGTGGAAGCTGGTCTGCGAACCCACAATTTAAATCGTCCGTTTCCCGAAGAAGGGTTACGCCAGATGATCAGCAGACTAGCGCGCTTTCACTTTGCTCCCACAGAGCGCGCGCGCATAGCTTTGCAAAATGAAGGCATTGCAGACGAGTTAATTCACTTGACCGGAAATACAGTGATTGATGCGCAGCAATGGACGTGCGCGCATCGGGGTGTAAAACGCACAACAGCCGGGCGAGGACATCTGCTGGTAACGGTGCATCGCCGTGAAAATTGGGGGCACGACCTGGCAGAAATTTGTCATGCGATAGCAAGCATTGCCGCCTTGCAGCCAGATTTGCAAATACTGTTTCCCGTTCACTTGAATCCTGTCGTTCAAGGCCCTGTGAGCAGCATTTTGAAAGGCATTGCCAACGTCAAATTGACAGAGCCGCTGGACTACACACAAATGCAGCAGGCACTGGCGGATGCGTGGATGGTACTGACTGATTCCGGCGGGCTGCAAGAAGAAGCACCCACTTTCGGTGTACCCGTTCTGGTGCTGCGTGACGAAACCGAACGCCCGGAAGCCCTTGAAGCCGGTTGTGCCTTGCTGATTGGTGCAGAACGCAGCGCCATCGTCAAACAGGTAATGCGCCTTTCAAGCGACACGGCCGCCTATGTCAGTATGTCACGTGCGGGCAATCCGTTTGGCGATGGAACGGCATCGGCGCAAATTGTGACGATGCTTGCACGACATTTTCATACCCAGCCTGCTGCAGTTTCTGAAACTGCCTGATCCGCTACCGAATCCGCCCCAGCCGAATAGCGTTATTTCACCAGATACCTGCATATGCCCACTTCCTTTAGTGCCTATCCCGTTGCTTCGGTCATGGCGTCATTGCTGTTTTTAATTGTCGTGATCATGATGCTTTATGGTGTCAGGCACTTCATGTTCACCATGAACCGGCTAACGGGCAGGCAACGACACCCCTACATCGACATTGCGGTAGCTCGCTGGCCGATGATCACTGTGTTCATTGCAGCGCATAACGAAGAAAAAGTGATTGCAGGTTGTATTGAAGCATTGCTCAATACCGACTACCCCCCAGAATGTTTGAAAATTATCCCGGTCAATGACCGTTCAAAAGACGCAACAGGTCGGATCATTGATAGCTATGTTGCCCGTTTTCCGTCACGTATCTGGCCATTCCACAGGGTGGACGGCAAGGCTGGTAAATCAGCGGCATTGAAAGATGCACTGCAATTTGCGGTAGGTGATATTGCCATTATTTTTGATGCGGACTATGTACCCGGGCGCGGCTTGCTCAAGCAGCTGGTCGCACCGTTTTTTGACCCGGAAGTTGGCGCAGTCATGGGCCGCGTCGTGCCGATCAACAGCGGCGCAAATCTATTGACACGTCTGTTGGACCTTGAGCGCTCTGCAGGCTATCAAGTCGACCAGCAAGCCCGCATGAACATGAACCTGCTGCCGCAATATGGCGGAACGGTTGGGGGCGTGCGCCTGTCAGCGGTTGAAGCAGTTGGTGGATGGGATGAAAATACGTTGGCAGAAGATACCGACATCACCTTTCGCCTGATGTTCAATGGCTGGAAAACCATCTACACCAATCGGTCTGAATGTTATGAAGAGGTACCCGAGGAATGGAGCATTCGTATCAAGCAGGTCACGCGCTGGGCTAAAGGGCACAACCAGGTTATGGCACGTTACTGGTGGAGATTTGCAACCAGCAAATACCTCAATTGGGGTCAGCGTATTGACGGCATGCTTTTGTTGTTTGTATTTGTCATTCCGCTGATCATGCTGATCGGATGGGGTCTGGCACTGTGCTTGTATTTTATGAATGCGGGATCATTACTGTCGCAATTGATACCTGTTTTCGCATTGATGGTTTACGGTACTCTGGGCAACTTTGCTGCCTTTTTTGAAATCGTTGTAGCGGTGCTCATCGACGGTAACCGCAGAAGACTGAGGCTTCTTCCATTCAACATGCTTGGTTTTCTGGTCAGCCTGTTTGCCATATCGGGGGCGGTGTGGAGTCTGATGATGGACAAAGTATTCAAGCGTGAGATGGTATGGGATAAAACCATCCGTTACAGGCAAGAGCAGAGCCTTCCGAAAGCGATAAAGTGATGGAAGCGACTAACATGACCTTCGCGCTGTTTGGATTGATTTGTCTGCTGCTTTTAACGCTGCCTTTCATTCCTGCTTTCAGGGAGTGGCTGCATCCGAGTGACGTGGCTGCGCTGCCTGTATCAGCCAATTACTCAAGCGATATTGAGCACTTTTCAAAACGCCTGCATGCGGATGCCACCGCCAAACTGGGTATCAACCCCAGCACAGGCTACGAAGACTTTGACTTTGTGGACTTTCCCATTTCCGGTATGCAGTGGCAAAAGGCTCGCAAACGTTTGATAGCAAGACAGTCCATCGATACGGCGGCACCCATCAGAAGTGCCAGCCAGCTCTACGTTGAAGGCGACTTGCGTACAGGCGAAAATTCTGCGTATTCATCGGTCTATGCGACCGGCGACATCGACTTGGCAAAGGAAAGTGAAATCCATGATTGGGCCTATGCCCAAGGCGTCGTTCGATTGGGCAACAACGGTGTCGCTTTGCGCCGAATTTCTGCAGGTACCGCAATTGAGCTTGGTAAAGAAGTCTGGTTTGAGCGACTTCAAGCACCGACGCTGACCTTCGGTCTGCGAAACAAGCAGCCAAAACTACCAGGTCAAATTGCGCAAATGCCCGCGAGTTATGCAGACCTTCCAAATGCAGTTCAACAAACACCTTTGGTATATTTGATTCGCGGAGATTGCGCGCTTCCGGCTGGAAAAATTTACCAGGGGTCGCTGGTAGTAACAGGATTTTTGACGGTTGGCCAGGACACCACTGTAATTGGAGATATCAAGGCCCGAATCGGCGTCAGCATTGCCCGCAGAGCCAGCATTGAAGGGGCCATCACTTGTGAAATGCGGATTTATGTTTTCAAGGATGCGCGAGCTTTTGGACCCATAGTCTCTGAAAGCGATATTTTGATTGGAGCGCGTGCTGTGATTGGCATGGTGGACGCCATGACTACTGTTACCGCCAAAAACATTATTGTTGAAGAAGGCGCAACTGTTCATGGTGCTGTGTGGGCACATGAAATTGGCATGGTCAAGGAAGAATGAACTTGAAAAATGTTTTTTCCAGCGTTGTTGCCCTTTGGTTGCTGATGCACTCCACCATCAGCATTGCACTTCCCAAACTTGAATTGCAAGGTTATCTTGATGACAGCGGTGCGATAACTATTCTGAACGGCGGCCAGACGGCTGACCCTTACTTTGCCTTGCAAGCTTTGCTTTTGGCACACGACAATGGTATGGACATATCGGTGCCTGCTGTCAAGTTTGCTGACTGGCTCGTCACGCAGCAAAAGCCGGACGGTACGTTTGACAGATTTTGCAAAAATGACAGCAAAAAATGGGTTTCATGCAAGACGGCCGATGCCGATGATTCCCTTCTGGCTCTTTGGATGCGTCTGATGGACACCATGCCTGAAAAGATGGATAAAAACCCGACATGGGCCAAAAGTTATCTCGTCAGCAAGAAGGCCCTTGACAATTTGTACCAGCCGTCGCGGGGCG
>JAYVEE010000125.1:0-5013 GCA_043749005.1 Polaromonas sp.
GCATTACACAAAATAAAGTGAGACCAATTTGTCCATCCACGTCGCCCTCAGCCACATTACCCACTATAAATACGACCGTCTGGTCACACTGGGGCCACAAATTGTGCGGCTTCGTCCTGCCCCGCACAGTCGCACACAGATCTTGTCGTATTCGCTGAAGGTCGAACCTGCGGATCACTTTGTTAACTGGCAGCAAGATCCATTTGCCAACTACCAGGCACGGTTGGTATTTCCCAAACCAACGACGGAATTTAAAGTCACGGTGGACATGGTGGTGGACATGGTCACACTCAATCCGTTTGATTTTTTTCTGGAGCCTGAAGCTGAAGAATTCCCGTTCAAGTATTCAGAGGCTATGGCGCAAGAGTTGACCCCGTACCTGGCGGTTGAACCTGCCACGCCACTGGTTCGTGCGTACCTGGACAAGATTGACCGCACACCGCGCCGCACCAACGATTTTCTGGTCAGCGTTAATCAGCAACTACAGCAAGACATCAAGTACACCATCCGAATGGAGCCGGGTGTGCAAACGCCTGAAGAGACACTCGAAAAGGCCTTGGGTTCTTGCCGTGACACCGGCTGGCTGCTGGTTCAGTTGCTGCGCCACATGGGCCTCGCTGCGCGCTTTGTGTCAGGCTATCTGATTCAGCTCAAAGCCGACGTCAAATCGCTCGACGGCCCGAGCGGCACTGAAAAAGACTTTACCGACCTGCACGCCTGGGCTGAGGTGTTTTTGCCCGGCGCGGGCTGGGTGGGCCTGGACCCGACATCCGGCCTGATGGCAGGCGAAGGCCACATACCTTTGGCCTGCACGCCAGAGCCATCGAGTGCTGCGCCGATTGAAGGCGGTGTCGATGAATCTGAGGTCGAATTTGCCCACCACATGGGCGTACAGCGTATTTACGAATCGCCCCGTGTAACCAAGCCTTACACCGATGAACAATGGGCCAGCGTACTGGCGCTTGGCGAGGCGGTTGACCGTGATTTGGCTAGCGGCGATGTGCGCCTGACGATGGGCGGCGAACCCACTTTTGTGGCGACGAATGATCCTGACGGCGCGGAATGGAACATCGATGCACTAGGCCCTACCAAGCGCGGCTACGCAACTCAGCTGGTGCAAAAGCTGAGGGCTGAATATGGCCAGGGTGGCTTTTTGCATTTTGGCCAGGGAAAGTGGTACCCGGGTGAGCAGTTGCCGCGCTGGGCGCTCAGCATCTTCTGGCGCAAAGACGGCCAGAGTGTGTGGCAAAACCCTGCCCTTTTTGCCAACGAGAGCGAGCCCTGCAATTACACCGCGCAAGATGCAGCCCGTTTTACCGCCACACTGGCCGACAAGCTGGGCTTGAGCCCCGACCACATCACCCCAGGTTTTGAAGATGTTTGGTACTACCTGTGGCGCGAACGGCGCTTGCCCGTCAATGTTGATCCTTTTGAGTCAAAACTGGACGACGCGATGGAGCGTGAACGGCTGCGACGCGTTTTCATGCAGGGATTGGAATCTGTAGTTGGTTATGTATTGCCGCTTAAACCGCGCCCGACCATTCCCGGCACAACAGCGCCATTGGCTGGACCTGCGTGGACCACCGGGCCATGGTTTTTCAGGGATGAGCGCATGTACCTGATGCCGGGCGATTCGCCCATGGGGTACCGCCTGCCGCTTGACTCTGTGCCGTGGGTGTCTAAAACCGACAACCCTTACACGCCAGAGGAAGACCCCTTTGCCCCGCGCGATGCATTGCCGGTTGCTGCTGCATTCAGCGGTAGATACAACGCCAGCTTGCCGGTCAATCAGCGTCTGCAAACCACTGCGCATCGTGTAGAACAATATCTCTCTGGCTTTAAACACGGCGTGCCGCCGCGTTACGAAGCCAAACGTGTGATGCAGTCAGCTGTAACATCCCAATCCATGATGTCGCAGACCGTGGACAGCACAGCCCGTGTGCCTGACGCGTTTGAGTCTGCCGCATGGCTGGGGCGCACCGCATTGTGCATTGAGGTGCGTGACCCGAAACGAGCCAATGGACCGAATGTGGGCCCAAAGGCCAAAGCCGAGGCAGACGCCAAGATGTCTGGCTTGACATCGGTACGCGGCGAGACAGGCGCGCTGTACATCTTCATGCCGCCGATGGAACGGCTGGAGGACTACCTTGATTTGCTGTCGGCGATTGAAGCCACGGCGCAATCACTGAACCTGAAAATAGTGCTGGAGGGCTATCCCCCACCGCGCGACCCACGCCTGACGATGCTGGCCGTCACGCCTGACCCGGGTGTAATTGAAGTCAATATTCACCCGGCTGAAAACTGGGGTCAGCTGGTGGCACACACCGAATTTTTGTACGACATTGCACACCAGACGCGCCTGTCAGCAGAAAAGTTCATGACCGATGGCCGCCACACCGGCACAGGCGGTGGCAACCACTTTGTAATGGGCGGGGCCACACCCGCTGACAGCCCGTTTCTGCGTAAGCCTGAACTGCTTGCCAGTCTCATCGCATATTGGCACAACCACCCGTCGCTCAGTTATTTGTTCTCTGGCATGTTCATTGGTCCAACCAGTCAGGCACCGCGTATCGATGAAGCGCGCAACGACCAGTTGTATGAGCTGGAAATCGCGATACGCGAGATTGCAGTGAACCGTGAAAAGTACGGCCAAGACATGCCGCCGTGGATTGTTGACCGCACACTGCGCAATATTTTGGTCGACGTAACCGGCAACACCCACCGCAGTGAGTTTTGCATCGACAAGCTGTATTCCCCAGACTCGTCAACGGGCCGGCTGGGCCTGCTGGAATTGCGCGCTTTTGAAATGCCGCCACATGCCCGCATGAGCATTGCCCAGCAGCTGCTCTTGAGAGCGCTGGTCGCCCGCTTCTGGAACAAGCCCTACCTGGGCGCCACCAACCGGCTGACCCGATGGGGCACAGAGCTGCATGACCGCTTTTTGCTGCCGAGCTTTGTACGCATGGACTTCATGGATGTGCTAACCGAGCTGAACGAGGCAGGTTATGGGTTTGACATGGCCTGGTTTGAGCCGCATTTCGAGTTCCGCTTTCCAATGATTGGTGAAGTCAAAGTCAATGGCATTGAACTGACACTGCGCAGCGCGCTGGAGCCTTGGCATGTCATGGGCGAAGAAGGATCGTCAACAGGTACAGCGCGCTATGTCGATTCATCCCTCGAACGCATTGAGGTAAGCGTTACGGGGCTGAATGACAGCCGCTATGTTGTCACTGTAAATGGCCGTACACTGCCACTGCAAAATACCGGCACAGTCGGTCAGTATGTAGGGGGTGTGCGCTACAAAGCCTGGAATCCGCCATCGTCACTGCACCCGTCAATTGGTGTGCATGCGCCTTTGACATTTGATATTGTGGACACTTGGATGGAGCGCTCTTTGGGCGGCTGCCAGTACCATGTGTCGCACCCTGGCGGCTTGAGCTATGCCAGCCTGCCGGTCAACTCTTACGAAGCTGAGAGCCGCCGCTTGAGCCGCTTTTTGCAAATGGGTCACACACCTGGCAAGATGAAAGTGCTGCCGGCGCAGCCTTCAAAAGAGTTTCCGTTCACGCTTGATTTACGATGATGAAAAATCGCTTTTCAGGACGATCAGAGACAACGTGCCGCATAACGACAAACCACTAGCCCCCACGCAGGTGCTTAAAGCGCCTGCCGATTTGGCATCAAGCTTGGCTCCTGGCGCCGCAGCAGCACACTTTGACGAGTTGCGTGGTGTGCAAAGCTCGGTAGAAAGCCAGACTCAAAGCCAATCGTCATCACAAAGCCAGTCGCAGGGCGGTGCGCGAGGTCCACTAGCTCTGGCATGGACAACGTTTTTCAACTTTTTGGGTGCTGATGGTTTTCAAGACCTGAATCACCGCACCGCCAATCTGCGCCGGCAAATTCGCGACAACGGCGTGACCTACAACGTTTATGCTGATGCCAACGGCCCGCAGCGCCCGTGGTCGCTGGACCTTTTTCCATTAATCATTTCATCAGAAGACTGGGCGGGTATTGATTCAGGCATCAAGCAGCGCACACGCCTGCTGAACCACATCATGGCCGATGTCTATGGCCCGCAAAACCTTCTCAAGCAGGGCTTGCTGCCTGCCGCACTGGTGCAGGGGCATCCGGGCTATTTGCGCGCCATGCAGGGAGTACAACCAGCAGGCGGCATGTTTCTGCACATTGCAGCTTTCGACATGGCTCGTGGGCCCGACGGCAAGTGGTGGGTGGTATCGCAGCGCACCCAAGCGCCATCCGGCCTGGGCTACCTGCTTGAAAACCGCCTGGGCATTTCCATGTTGTTTTCCGAAGCCTTTCAGGGCATGCAAGTGCAGCGGCTGGCAGAATCTTACAAATCGCTGGTTGACAGCATGAAGACGCTCAGCGCTGTGGCTGACAGCCGCATCGTTTTGCTGACGCCCGGCCCTTACAACGAAACCTATTTTGAACACGCTTACCTGGCGCGTTACCTGGGTTTGACGCTCGTCCAGGGCAGTGATTTGCTGGTACGCGGAGAGCGCTTGTACCTTAAAACGCTGCAAGGGCTGGAACCAGTACACGGGCTACTGAAGCGGCTGGACGATGAGTTTTTAGATCCGCTGGAGTTGCGCGCTGACTCCACGCTTGGCGTGCCGGGCCTGCTTCAAGTCATACGTGCTGGTAACGTTCAGGTGGCCAACGCACCAGGTTCGGCGTTTCTGGAATCCAGCGCCATGCTGGGGTTTTTGCCCGCATTGTCTGAACATTTGCTGGGCGAAACGCTGAGCCTGCCGTCACTCAGTACTTGGTGGTGCGGCGAGCAAGCCGTCATGCAGGACATGCTGCCGCAGCTTAAAAACTGCGTCATCAAACCCACCTACCCTGGCACAGGCAGGGAGTCCGTCATTGGCCATACCCTTAGCCAGCGCGCGCTGGACGAATGGGCGGGCCGCATTTTGCGGCATGGCGAAGACTACACCGTGCAGGCCTACTTGCCCCTGTCTCAAACGCCTACCTGGCAAGGTGAAAAAA
>JAYVEE010000126.1:0-5011 GCA_043749005.1 Polaromonas sp.
AGCGCGGTCAAGCATGGCGCACGGTTGGTCATGGGCGGCAAACGCATCGATGGCCTTGCAGGCAATTTCATGCAGCCCACCATCCTGACCGACATCAGCGCGGACAACCCGGCTTTCAAAGAAGAGTTCTTTGGCCCGGTTGCGCTGTTTTTTCGGGCTAAAGACCAGGACGCCGCTGTGGCGTTGGCAAACGACTCCCCCTTTGGTTTGGGTGGCTCGGTTTTTACCCAGGACATCGAGCGTGGCAAGCAAGTTGCCCGCAGCATTGAGACCGGCATGATGTTCATCAACTCGGCTGCCGTGTCATCACCGGAACTGCCTTTTGGTGGCGTAAAAAATTCTGGCTATGGTCGCGAGTTATCAGGTGCGGGTATTCAGGAATTTGTGAACAAAAAGTTGATCAGGATCAATTAAGACCAAGCAGAACTTGCCGGGCTGCCTGGCCTTGGCAAGTCAATGGTGTCGCGACAGCCGTCCAATGACGTGGTTGACCAGTCAGCTTGTTGATGCAAGCTCAGGCTTTTAAATAGTCACTCTTGCTGCCCAGCCAGCGCAGGACGTGCTGTACAGCCAGCATTGAGTGCTCGTCCAAGATCCTGGGCGCGAAAGCTCTGGCCCAGGCCAGCCATTCAGCATCCACTGCCAGGTCTGCAAACCGCAGCAAAGGCGCACCCGACTGACGAGCGCCCAAAAATTCGCCGGGCCCGCGAATCTCCAAGTCCCGCCGGGCAATTTCAAAGCCGTCATTCGTCTCGACCATGGCTTTCAATCGTGCCTTGGCGGTGTCTCCCAATCGCGCTGCATCCCCAAGCGAATACAGCAATACGCAAGCCGATGCTGCTGCGCCGCGCCCGACCCGGCCGCGCAACTGGTGCAATTGGCTCAGGCCAAACCTTTCGGCGTGTTCAATCACCATTAGCGATGCATTAGGCACGTCCACGCCAACTTCAATCACTGTGGTGCTGACCAGCACGGCCATCACGCCTTCATTGAAAAGCGCCATCACGGCTTTTTTCTCAAGCACTGGCATGCGCGAGTGCAGCAGGCCGACCAGCACGCCGGGCAGGGCGGCGCTCAAGGCTTCATGCGTCTGGGTGGCGTTGGTCAAGTCCAGCATTTCGCTTTCTTCAATCAGCGGACACACCCAGTACACCTGGCGGCCTTCTGCGATCTGGCTGCGGATGCGCTCAACCACAACACCCCGCCGACTGTCGTTAACCACTTTGGTCACGACGGCGGTGCGACCGGGCGGCAGTTCGTCAATCGTTGAGACATCCAGGTCGGCGTAGTAGCTCATGGCCAGCGTGCGGGGGATGGGCGTGGCAGTCATCATCAATAAATGTGGCTCTTGCGTCAAAGCTCCCTCCCCCGAGTGGGGGAGGGTCGGGGTGGGGGCGGACCCATGAATCGCCAATGGCGCAACGCTGGCTTTGCCCCGCAAAGCCAGCCTTTGCGCCACCCCAAAACGATGCTGCTCGTCAATGATGGCCAGCGCCAGGTTTTTAAACACCACTTTTTCCTGAATGACTGCATGCGTGCCAACCACCAGTCCTGCCTCGCCGCTGGCAATCATGGCCAGTGCCTCGCGGCGCTCCTTTACCTTTTGGCTGCCCGTGAGCCACGCAGTCTTGATGCCCAGCGGCTCAAGCCAGGTGATGAGTTTTCTGAAGTGTTGCTCCGCCAGAATCTCCGTCGGCGCCATCAAAGCGCATTGCCAGCCTGCATCCATGCAGCGCGCTGCGGCCAGAGCGGCAACCACGGTTTTGCCGGAGCCAACATCGCCTTGCAGCAGGCGGTGCATGGGCACATTTTTTTGCAGGTCAGCAGCGATTTCTGCGCCTACGCGCTGTTGCGCATCGGTCAGGCGAAATGGCAGGCGCTCGAGCAACTGGTCATGCAGTGTGCACTGAGTGTTTTGCAGTGAACTGCCGCGTAGGGGCGGCGCGCGCATGGCCGCGCGTACGCGCCGGGCTTCGAGTTGCGACAGTTGCTGGGCCAGCAACTCTTCGGCTTTCAAGCGCTGCCAGGCTGGGTGGCTGTGGTCTTCAAAAGTGGCCAGCGATACATCAGCCGTCGGATTATGTAAAAACTGTAGCGCCTCGCGCAGATTACACATGGGCTGCGGCAGGCTTTTAGTCAGGTAGGCAGCAGGAATGGTCTCACTCAAGTCAGCGCGCGCCACACCGCCCAGCACCGCCTTGCGCAGATATGCCTGCGGCAAACCCGCCACGGTGGAGTAAACGGGCGTAAGCGCGCCGGGCAGCTCACCCCCAGCCAGCTTGAAGCTGGGATGCACCATCTCGCGGCTCACAAAGCCGCCGCGCAGCTCACCCCGCACCCGCACACGCGCACCCACGCTCAGTGTTTTCTGGTGGGACGGGTAAAAGTTTAAAAACCGCAGCGTGCAGGTGTCGGTGCCGTCGTCCAGCGTGACGCGCAATTGGCGACGCGGGCGAAAAGCAATTTCGCTATGGGTCACCTGCCCCTCAATTTGCACCATCTCGCCATCGCGCGCGTTGGCAAGCATTGTGATTCGGGTTTCGTCCTCATACCGCAGCGGCAAGTGTAGCGCCAAGTCAATGTCACGGCGCAGGCCGAGTTTGTCCAACGCTTTTTGCGCGGCGGTTTTACCGGGCGCAGGTTTGGAGTCCTTAACAGCGGGTGGCATGGTGGGACAATTGTGCCCGTATGAAAACCGCTTTTACCCTCAGTGATTTTGATTTCACGCTGCCCCCGGAACTGATTGCCCAGCACCCGTCCGCCCAGCGCAGTGGTTCGCGCCTGCTCGATGCGCGGGCATCATCCCTGGTGGATCGCCAATTCACCGACTTGCCTAATCTGCTCTTACCCGGTGATTTGCTGGTGTTCAACGACACCAAAGTTGTCAAGGCGCGGCTGTTTGGACAAAAGGCCAGTGGTGGCAGGCTCGAGCTTCTGATTGAACGTGTCTTGTCACCCGATGCTGATTCAGGCCATGAAGTCGCTGCGCACATGAAGGTCAGCAAAAAGCCACTGCCCGGCGCGGTCATGCAGATGGACGGCGGCTTTACGGCGACGCTACTGGGCCGCTGGCCGAATATTGACGGACCGCTGTACAAATTCAAACTGAGCAGCGACCCCTATGCACTGATGGCACAACATGGCCATGTGCCGTTACCGCCTTACATCACACACACCGATGCTGAAGACGACGAGCAGCGTTACCAAACCGTGTTTGCCAAACACCCCGGTGCAGTTGCAGCACCGACTGCCGCCCTGCATTTTGATGAAGCGGTTTTAAGTCGACTTGAAGCAAACGGCATTCAGCGCGCCAGCGTTACCCTGCATGTAGGTGCCGGAACGTTTCAACCGGTGAAGGCGGAAAACATTGCCGACCACGTGATGCACTTTGAACGCTTTGAAGTACTGCCCGGCACACAGCAGGCGATTGCCGATTGCAAAGCGCGCGGTGGGCGCGTGGTGGCGGTGGGCACAACGACTGTGCGGGCGCTGGAGTCAAGGTCCAAGTTTGGCGCGGCATGCAACGACACCAACATCTTCATCACGCCAGGATTCAAGTTTGAAGTGGTCGATCTGCTACTGACCAATTTCCACCTGCCCAAAAGCACCCTGATGATGCTCGTCAGCGCTTTCGCGGGTTACGAGCACATCATGGCTCTGTACCAGCACGCGATCGGGCAGCGGTACCGGTTTTTCAGCTATGGGGATTCGATGTTGCTGCAAAGAAACGCTTAACTTGATGGGATAGAACCGAAATTTTGCTCTGCACCAGGCGGCTTAAAATTAGTTAACTATCAACTTCCCATGCTCACCTTTCAAGTCCTTACCACCGACCCCACCAGTCACGCCCGACGCGGCACACTGACACTGAACCATGGTGTTGTGCAAACACCGATCTTCATGCCCGTTGGTACCTATGGCACCGTCAAGGGCGTGATGCCGCAGTCGCTGCACGAGATGGGCGCGCAAATCATTTTGGGCAACACTTTTCATTTGTGGATGCGTCCCGGGCTGGATGTGCTCAAGCAATTTGGCGGGCTGCACCGGTTTGAAAGCTGGAACAAACCGATATTGACCGACAGTGGCGGCTTTCAGGTCTGGTCGCTAGGCGGCACTGACGGCAAGGGCCGCAAAATTACTGAAGAAGGTGTGGCGTTTTCATCGCCTGTCAATGGCGACAAGCTGTTTTTGACGCCTGAGATTTCGATGCAGATCCAGACAGTGCTAAACAGTGACATCGTCATGCAGTTTGACGAATGTACGCCGTACGACACCGCAGGCCACATCACCACTGAAGCCGAGGCCCGCACCTCGATGGAACTGAGCAAACGCTGGGCCAGCCGCTGCATGACCGAGTTTGAAAAACTCGACAACCCGAACGCGTTGTTCGGCATCGTCCAGGGCGGCATGTTTGAAAATTTACGGCAGGAGTCGCTTGATACATTGGTAGAACTCGACTTGCCGGGCTATGCGATTGGCGGCGTCAGCGTGGGTGAGCCGAAGGAAGAAATGCAGCGCATCATGGCGCACACGCCGTATCGTTTGCCAACAAATAAACCGCGTTACCTGATGGGTGTGGGCACGCCGGAAGATCTGGTGGAAGGCGTTACCGCTGGCGTGGACATGTTTGACTGCGTGATGCCGACCCGCAACGCCCGCAACGGCCATATGTTCACCCGCTTTGGTGACCTGAAAATTCGCAATGCGCGTTACAAAACCGAAGATGCGCCGGTTGACATGACCTGTAGTTGCTACACCTGCAAAAACTTCTCCAGGGCCTACCTGCACCACCTTGACCGCTGCGGCGAAATGCTGGGCCCCATGCTGGCCAGCATTCACAACCTGCACTACTACCTGAACCTGATGCACGAAGTGCGTGATGCTCTGAGCACTGGAGGTTTTGCCGGGTTTGTGACCCAGTTCCATGCCGAAAGGGCGCGCGGTGTTTAGCCCATGAACATCAATGTGCAACGCTGGATAGATCGGTGGGCTGGCATACCGCTGTGCGCTG
>JAYVEE010000127.1:0-5000 GCA_043749005.1 Polaromonas sp.
AATGGCATTGCTGGCGGCTTTGCGCACCGCATCAACATAACCTGCATGCGTGCCATAACGCTCTTCAAGCGAAAGTCGGGGATCGCTGTTTGCCTGGCGCTCGAGCGATGTTTTGGCAAACGGAATCATGCCGCCCACGTAATCGCAAATCTGGCCCTGATGGAACGGCCGCGCGCCGCCAGACGTGATGTTCCAGCCCAGATACGTACCCAACGGTGCATCGGCCAGCACCACAGGCACGCCACCACGCTCATTGCCATCAGCATCAACTTTTGGAGCCATCATGGGCAACACCTGCAAGATCGGTGGTGGCGCTAAAGACGTTACGCCAGAGCCATCGGCTTTGTTAAATCCAGGCCCCCAGTCATAGACAACCACGGGCATGATGAAGTCAAGTTCTGGCACCGTAGCACGCAAGCCTGGCAGCGTTGGAAAGCCAATGCCCGCCTTGCTGGCCATGCCCAGGGTGCCATCGTACAGCCGGGGCCAGCGGCTCGGCGGTGGCGCGATGCCTTTCATGACCCAGTTGCGAAAGTGCACGCGCAGTGCGTTGACAGTCTCCGTGTGCGGCATGGGGTTGGCAGGCAGCAGGCCCTGCCCGTAATTGTTGCCAGGGCACATGGCACCCGTTGCGGGCAAACCTACACCAGGCAAGCTGGAGTCAAAGCCGCCCACACCCCCGCCATGGTGCGAGCTGGCAATGTAGTACCGACGTACGCTGGCAGGCAATGGCAAGTCGGCCCTGGCATCTGTACCGACCCATTCAGGCGTGAGCTTTAACGCCCACACTTCGGCAGAGCCAAAATGCTCAATGATGTTGGGACAGGTTTTGCTGGCGGTGCAACGGTCCAAAATGCCAATTGCTTTAGCGTTGGGGCCATCGCGTACCGGGTCAGCGTGCGGCAACCACCACTGTGGGCCTTCGCTGCCCGCCTGGTAAAGCTCCAACACACCGTCGGGCTGCGCCCAGCGAAAGTTCAGCGCAATGCGCCTCCCGGCAATGATGGGCCACACGCCGTCGTGTACTTTGGCGGCAGTGCCGCCGAGCTCAGCCTGGTTAAAACCCAAATGCAGCCAACCGCGTAAAAAGTTACCCGACTGAGAAATACCCCGCCCGATGCTGTGAGTCACCGCTTTGGCCACCGGGTTGGGTGTGCCGCTGTCGTCAAGCTGCGCGGTTTTAAAAAACTGACCCACATCGCGCCATGCAGCAAATCCCACACCCAGCACATAGGGGTCAGCGGCTTTAAAAACTACCTGGTACAACTTCTCGGCATCAAAACCATTTCTCAAACAAATTTGTGTTGGGTCTGGCGTACCAGGAAAGGGGTTGGCTGCATCGCATTTGGCCCAGGCCCAGTCGCTGGGCGCAACAAGCGTCTCACCAATAACTTCTCCTCGCGTTGACTCGCCCCGGCGCGACACCAGTGTGGCGTTTTTGGTGTTCAAACTGATCGGCTGGTAGGGCACAGGGTTGGTTTGCACAATCAGCGGCTGCGACGCAGGCCCGCTGCGGTTAACGATGCGGCCAAATACATCACCCGTGATCAGCGCACCGCCCTCGCCTTTTGCCACGGGTAATTGCAAAAAGTGAGTACCCGTGACAGCCATCGTACTGCGCACAGCCGTGGCACCAGAGTTGTCGCCCTGCCAGGCGCTCATCAAATTAATGTCGCCCAATGCCCGCTCCGGTGCCTGCGCCGCGTAGTTGGGCAGTGTTGTGCCGCGGTTAGGCACGTCGTGCCACAGCAGGCCACTGGCTTTGCTCAGATCCTGCGGCTTGGTCAATACAAAGCTGGCCGAATAGCGCACTTTGCCATCAGCGCCCTTGGCCAGCTCGATGTCCTGGATGATGCGGTTACCTGCTGCCTTGGGGTCCAGCTCACCAAAAGCACGCCCTGCAATTTGCTCGTAGGCCAAGCTATTGGCTGACGGTGGCAGGGCTTTGATTTCGTCAATCACAATGCGCGTGACTCTGGCCTGTGCAGGCCCAGCTGTCCACAACGGGGCTATGGCCGCTGCAACAATCAACAGCCGTAGCGCTGTTTTATTTTTCATACTTGTCTCCAACTTTTCTATACCAATCGAAAAAACTCTACCCCATCAATGTCCGCACCTCGCTTGAGACGGGGATTTTCCCCTGAGCCAGCATCGCCCGGTGCTTGTCAAGCCGCTTGAGGTCATACAGGTAATTGACCATCAATCCATAGGACTGTTTGATACCCTTGCCAGATGGGTCGCCTGCCCAGTTCAGTCTCTCAACGCGGGCTCCATTGCCCAAATGGAATTTCGCCACTGCATCCAGCGGCTTGCCGCCCGCCGTTTCGCGGCCAAGATAGTGCGCAGCTTGCTGCAACAGCGACAGTTTGAGCGGTGATTTGTCGCTCAGACTCAAAACATCGGTGTCCTGCAACTGGCTGGCCAATTCGGGCATGCTTTTACCCAGCCATGCGCGCAAACCGGGTATGGGCGACAGCGTGACAAAGGTTTTGAGCTTGGGAAATTCCCCTTTCAGGGCGTCAACAACGCGCTTGATGAGAGAGTCGCCAAAGCTCACGCCTCGCAAACCCACCTGGGTGTTGCTGATTGAATAGAAAACCGCCGTGGTCGCCAGCTTCAAGTCTTGCGCGTCGGCTGACTCGTCCAGCAGTGGCGTGATACATCCGGTCATGTCGTGCGTCAATGCCACTTCAACAAAAATAAACGGATCATCAGGCAGGCGCGGGTGAAAAAACCCATAACAGCGGCGATCGGAATCGAGCCGGTTTTTTACATCCGACCAGCTTTTAATGTCGTGCACCGCTTCGTATTTGATGAGCTTTTCAATCAGGGATGCGGGCGAGTCCCAGCTGATGCGGCGCAAGTCTAAAAAACCAACATCAAACCAGGTGGAGAACATGTACTCCATCTCCACATCCAGCGCAGCAAGGCGTTTGTCGCTTTTTAGGTGCGGCAGCATGTCAGCCCGCAAATCCACCAGAAAGCGAATGCCATCCGGAAAAGCGCTGAAGCGCTGCAGCAGTCGCCTGCGTGGCGACACGGTTGCGCGGCGATAACGTACCTCGGCCACCGCCTCGTCAGCCGTACCAACCAGCTCTGCAAACTTGGCTTGTGCGTCTTTGGCTTTTTGGGCGTCAGCCACAAACTGTTCGCTCATCAGCAGCCACATGTCGCGCCGCTCGTTGGGCGCAGCCTGCGCATACCAAAGCGCCACACCCTTGGCGCGCAAGCCACCCTCCACCTCGCTGACTTGCGGGTCAATGATGGCGCGCAGTTCTTGCAGCGTTCGGCGCAACACACGAGGCGACAAGGCTTCTTCCTTTTGCCGCAACGTTGCTTTCAGTCGGTCGCGTGTGCTGCGGCCTGCGGGTTGAGGCGCTTCATTTGCTACTTTTTCAGGAGCAGCTTGCAGCAGTTTTTGTTGGACTAACGGAGCATTTGCTAGTTTTTTATCGTCCTTTTCAGCACTTTTAAGGCCTGAAAGGCGTGAAACGCTGCGGTTCAACCAATCGGGCGGGCTCATACCGCAAACTTGGGTAACTGGATTTGCAGGCTCTGCTGCTGACAGATATTGGCGGAAAACTTCTGCCTGATGGATGGGTGCATGGTCTTGAATTCAATTGTATTTTGTATTGTTTGCTGCCAAGTGCACCATGCTCAAGTTACTCTGGCAACTAATTTTGCGGCCTCAGCCTCTTGAAGCGCCCGCCACATGACTTTGCCCGTGCCACTTTTCGGCAGGGCGTCCACAAATTGCACCACGCGCGGATACTTGTAAGCGGCCATGTTGTCTTTGCACCAACCGATGACTTCGTCTTCAGTCACTTGCCCTTTGAAAGCGGCACGCAGCACCACCACCGCTTTGACCGACTCGCCGCGATACACATCAGCGGTTGAAATAACGCATGCTTCCTGAATCGCCGGATGCCTGAACATCAGTGCTTCAACCTCGGCTGGCCAGACTTTAAAACCTGATGCATTGATCATGCGCTTGAGGCGGTCGGTGATGAAAAAGTAGCCCTCCTCGTCAATCTGGCCCAAATCACCAGAGCGAAAAAACTTTTTGCCGTCCAGCTCCATAAAAGCCTCGGCCGTGGCGTCAGGGCGCTTCCAGTAACCGTTAAAGATTTGCGGGCCGCTCATGATGATTTCACCTTGCTCGCCTTGAGCAACTTCTTTCAGCGTCGTGGGGTCAATCACACGCGCATCGCAGCTGATAAAGGGCACGCCCAGGCACTGCTGCTTGGTTCTCTCATGCGGGTTGCTGTGGGACGGTGCGGCGGTTTCAGTCAGGCCGTAACCTTCAGCGTAATGCAGGCCGTAGCTGTCAAACAGGCGCTGCGCCACCGCCTGCGGCATGGCCGCACCGCCGCCGCCGATATAAACCAGGCTGCTGACATCAAACTTGTCGAAGTTGGGGCTGGCCAGCAGGTCAATCACCATGGTTGGAATATTTGTCCAGTGTGTGACGCGCCAGCGTGAAATCAAATGCCCTGCCAACTCGCGGTCCCAGCGCGGCATGATGACCAGCGTGGTGCCGCCGTACATTGACGCATGCATCACAGAAACCATGCCAGTGATGTGAAACATTGGCACGACTGACAAAATGACGTTTTCAAAATTCGTACTGCCCCACAACGCCGTGGCCACTGCGTTGTGCATGATGCTGGCGTGTGTGTGCATACAGCCTTTCGGCAAGCCAGTGGTGCCGCTGGTGTAAGGCAGGACGGCCAGGTCTTGTGGTGTAGCGGTATGTTCAGGCAAGTTGGCTGTGCCGCTTGCCTGCGCGTCAGCCCAGGTCATGACCTGGCCCCCTTGCATGACAGGCAACTCATGTTTTGTGCCCAGCCAGTCACGCCAGGCCTCAGGCATGGCTGTATCGTGCGAAGTCAGGTCAAAAGCATCGCTGTATTGGGTAACGATGAGATCGCTCAATCGGTCAGCGGGCGCCAGTTGCGCATTGGCCTTAACCAGCTCGGCGGCCAGATCACCCGATGTAA
>JAYVEE010000128.1:0-4977 GCA_043749005.1 Polaromonas sp.
AATTTAAGCCGCCGCACCCCCAGGCGAAGTAGCAGGTCAACTGCCTCCAGTGAAAACGGCGTCGAAAAAAACTCGATGCCAATGGTGTCGCAATGGGCCTTGATCTGCTGGTGCTGCGCCTCGCTCAACTCCAGCCGTTCAAGCATGGCGAACTGGTCGTAGTCACCCGTTTGGCGCAATTGGTACTCAGCCGTTGGCGCGCCGGGCACCACCAGGTCTTGGGCACGAAAGGTTTGAAATTTCACGGCGTCTGCACCGGATGCGCGCGCGGCATCGCACAGGCGCAGGGCCAGCGCCATGTCACCGTTGTGGTTGACACCAGCTTCCGCAATGATAAAAACGTTCTGCGTTGTGAGAGTCATCATTCTGAGCTTATAGCCGGGAGGCTTTGTGCCGGTGGTAGAGCCACTCGGCATATTCAAAATCGTCCAGGTCATCGATGTCCACCGATTTCCAGTGCGGCATCAAATAAACATCCATCGCGACGCTCCACAGCCCTTCAACTGCCGCTTGCGCCAAAGCCGCGCGTTGCCAAACGTAAATCGAGCCATTGAGTGCATACACTTCGGGCGAATCCTGCCGCCGTGTACTGCCTTGCCCCTTGCACAGCGCCAGGCGGCCATCTGCATCGCGCTCCAGCATATTGAAATACGGGTTGTCTTGCGCTTCGCACACGCTTACGGTCAGCGGCATGTCCGGGTAGGCGTTTACGGCTTGACAGATATCTTGAACATCGCGCAGCGGCGAAGTGGGCTGCAGATCGACGATGCGGGCAATGCATTGGCCGCTTTGCTCCAGATGCCGCACCAGATGCTCAATCACAGGTAGCTTGGCAGCCGTGTCACTGGCCAGTTCAGCGGGCCGAAAATAGGGCACCACGGCACCAGCAGTTCGAGCGATGTCTGCAATCGCTGCATCATCGGTGGACACCACCACAGCATCAATGCACGAGCAGGCTAGAGCCTGCTCGATCGAGTGCACGACCAAGGGCCTGCCCGCAAACAGGCGAATGTTTTTGCCGGGCAAACCCTTGCTGCCACCGCGAGCGCAAATAGTGGCGATGGTCTGGCCGCTGGTCGCGCCTGAGGTCATAAGGTGAGAAACTGCCGCAGAATGCCCAGCCCAGCCGCCGCACTGCGTTCGGGGTGGAACTGGCACCCATAAATATGGTCACGTGCCACAGCCGCGCAAATGCGAACGCCGTGGTAACTGGTGTCTGCCAAGCGGTGCCTTTCATGCGTCGGTACCGGCGCAAAAGAATGCACAAAGTACACCGGCTCACCCAGGGCTACGCCAGACAGCGGCGTGCCCTCCCACGTCGCCAGCGCAGGCGGCAATTGGAGTCCGCTCCAGCCAATATGCGGAATGCGAAGTGGCCGGCCATCTGGCGTCATGGCGGGTACAGGCTGCACCCGACCCGGAATCAGGCCCAGCCCAGGGTGCCCGCCATGTTCTTCACCGACATCAAGCAGCAATTGAGCACCGACGCAAATACCCAGAAAGGGGCGTTCAGTGGCTGCATAACGTTTGACCAGATCGTCAAAGCCGCGCAGCTGCAGCTCAGCCATGGCATCACCAAATGCGCCAACTCCAGGCAACACAAGTCGATCAGGTAAAGCCGTCAACTCAGTGGAGCACGCTACCACTCGAACTTGGGCTCCGCAATGCTGAAGTGCGCGCACCACATTCAATAAATTACCAATGCCATAGTCAATGACCGTGACGTTTTGCAAGCTCACAATCGAACCTCGATCCCTTGGTCGCGGGCATGTTGCTTGATTTGCGGTACTGTCATGCGTTTCCAATGCAGTACATCTGCGATAGCGATGCCCGACACTCCGCATTGCGCCGCACAAAGCAAGTCGGACGATTGCCCAAAGCCACCGCTGGCAATGACCGGCACACGGACCGTGTTGCAGACGTGCTGCAGCAGGTTCACGTCAAAACCTTTACGCATGCCCTCCTGGTCGACCGAGGTTAAAAGTATTTCGCCGACACCAAGATCGGCGGCTTGGCGCACCCATTCAATAACATCGCGACCACTGCGTTCACGTCCGTTGTCGGTGTAGGCCTCCCATCGACCCGCTCCTACCCGCTTGGCCTCCACGCCAAGCACCATGCATTGCGCCCCAAAGCGCCGCGAGACTTCCGATATCAAGGCGGGCCTTGCGATCGCAGCGGTATTAATAGCAACTTTGTCCGCACCTGAATGCATGAGTTTGCTCACATCGTCAAGCGACCGAATGCCACCGCCGACCGTTATGGGAATGTAGATCTGATCAGCCGCGGTGCGAATGATGTCAGTCAGGTTATTCCTCTGGTAAAGGCTGGCCACAATGTCCATGAAAAGTAGCTCGTCAGCGCCCTGCGCATAGTAGTCCAGCGCGAAACGATGCGGGTCGCCGACCACTCGCAGTCCTTCCAGCTGTATGCCTTTGATAAGGTTTGGGCCTTTGATGTCCAGACGAGGAATAACACGAACGCTAGCAGGCATAGATCAGGCGGCGTTCCAGATTTGGTTACGTAGTTTCCAACCATCGGCATCGCGTATCCAAAGATGGTCGGAGCGCCAGCTGTCAATCACCGCGTGGAATTGCTGTTCGCTGATCTCGCAAAAATCCAGAAAATCCCGAAAGTGGCGCTGGGGAAACTCGCCGTCATATCGGCGCACTAATGCAATTCCTTCGTCGCGGTCAATCTTGTGATCACGTATTTCGTGCGCCGTATCGGAGGTGGTACGACCGATGCCGAACTTAACAAAACCTAAATAGTAGTGAAATCCGTCAATTCGATCATCAAGGCTGGCGTATTTTGAGTAGGAACCCTCCGAACGCTCCGTGTTCGGCTGGAAGCCGGTGTTTTCCACACAATAATAAAAATTTTCCTGTGGGTCCCAAGACTTGTAGTACCCGAGGAAATGGATCTGGGTTTTATTTGCCTGAATCTGGGCATAGTCTGGCGCAGAAAATGGAAGCAAGTCCGCATGAGAAATTCCGTGTTCTGTCCAGAAATCTGGCGGCAACCCCGAAAAATAATGCTTGTCATGATCGGTGATATCCCGATTTGGCTTGAAGGCGTTCTGCATATCGCCCCCATATTCAACTTCACCGTTCTCACCGTACATGATGAGCTCGACACCATATTTAACGGCCATATGCAGGGGGAAATTGGTCTGCCCGTAAATAAAGGGCTGGAATGGATCGCCCAGATGTGCAAATGACAGTTGCGTGAGGCGCCGCGTGACCTTCGGGTTAGGCGTGCCCATAATGTGCGAGAACCCGGTTTGCAAAAACGCATCTAAATTACGCCGTCCGATCTCGGTAGGCAAGAGAGGTGCCCAAGTAACACACAGCGGATTCATGTTGTATTTGTACTTGAGCTGGTGCGCCACAAAGCTGCCGTCCTTGCCGCCACTGCAAGGCACGATAACATCAAAGCTGCCATCGTTTTTACGGTAACGGTCACATAGATCGCGCAACTCTTGTTCGCGCTGTGCCCAGTCCACTTTTTCTCGCTTGTACAAAGCGTAGTTGCACGCCGAACACACGCCTTGCGCGTCAAAAGTGATGCGCGGCCGCTGATTGGAAACCGTGCACGATTTACAAAACTTCACCTCCAAAGGAAGCTTGTATTGATCCAGCACATTTTTTTTCTCAAGATTCAGAAATAAACTCATCTCAAACAATCCTGGTGACCTTCAGAACTTTGGACATGACGTCTGAGATGCCAAACGCCGTACATGTGGAATATTCGACAACCGTAGCTAGCAGAAGGGCAAACACCACGCACAACATGCGAGGCAAAACACATGCTCCGCGCATTTATATGCCAGCCACAAAGCGTCAGACGGATTATAGAAGCCCTGTGATAACAACCAAGACCTGGCGTGCCGCTGGCTCCATGAGTTGAGGGGTGCGACGTGGGCAGGATATCCATCGATCCAAAGCCTGCGGAATAGAGATTACCGCGACCGCATCATCAGCAATGCCGTACTTCAACCAGGGCGTCGCGCCATCAAATATCGATCCCAGCACCTGAATCAGTCGGCAACCTGCAAGGTGGCCTTCAAGACCAACCGTAGAACTCAGCGTGACCACCAGGTCTGCCGCGTGCAGCAAGGGGGCAAGCGGCCAGTCTTGCCCGGTGAGAACGATGCGTGGGTCGGCTTGAATGACCGGGGCGTGTTCGCCCGCTCTGGCGCGGATACACAGCACCACATCCTGGCGCGACAACACCCAGGCTATCAGCTGGCCCAGCGCCTGCGCCGGAAGCTCAGGCTTGCCGCTGCGGCCATCAAACGGGTGCACCGCTGGCTCGACCTGGTTGGGCCAGAGCACGACTCGCTTGTCAGCCCAATCCTGGGCCGCGCGCAGCTGTTGGCCTTGGGCGATGGCTGCTGCGTCATTGAGCGCGTCAAAACCCGGATTACCAGTGACGACCACCTGCTCTGCGCGCCGCCCAGAGGCGATCAGAAACTGCCGCACCGAATCGTTCAGTACACAGACACGGTCCGCGTAGTGGACGTCACCAATCCACTGCACCTCGTCAATGGCAAACAAATCCACCACACAAACCGAAGTTATGCCGAGCTGGCCGGCGGCCACGATGGCCGCCCGTTCGGCGCGTGGTGAATTGGTCGTCACTACCAAGTCTGGCTTGAGCTTTTTGAGAATTCGGGTCAACGTAGCGGTGGGTAAAAAAGCCTGCCTGCCCTTCTCCAAATAGCGTAGCTCGGCCTGCGCCAGCCCTACATCGGCCACCAGATCTGCAAACGACAGGCCCAGATAAGCAGCGGTTTCTTCCGCATCGGCCACTGGTGCACCCAGGCCGGCCATCAGGCGACGGCCACGCGCCAGCGCGGGCGCATCACCAGAGCTTACGAAGTCTTTGAATTGAATCACGTCCAGACCAGCCGCCCGTGCCGCTGGTGCTGCAGTAGTCAGCGCCAGTACCACGGGATGTGCCAGACCGCTGGCA
>JAYVEE010000129.1:0-4957 GCA_043749005.1 Polaromonas sp.
TTCAGACAGATTTTTCGCACGAATGAGTTTGGCTTGCAAGCCTTTGAAGTTTTTGTTTTGCGTGGCCATGTATTCGTACACCGCCTCGGCTTTGTTGAACTGGCGTTTACGCTCAAAATCAAGTGCCAGGTTGCTCAGGTTGTCCATGAGTGCATCACTGTTGGACACCCGACGAAAGCGGTCAAACGCCATGTCGAGCTGGCCTTGGCCTTGATGGGCGAGGCCCATCATGCGGTTGGTCTCAGCCGATTCCTCATCGGATTTCAACTTGCCGGCCTCTGTCATCAAAAATCGTTTCGTGGTTAGCGCAAGATGGCCGATGACCAGCAACGCTGCAGGAAACACCAGTTGTAGCCACTTGGCGGCGTTTGCCAGCAAAGCAAACTCTACTACCAGCAGCAGAGCAAAAAGCAACAGCGTGACGATAGCCGCTTTACCAGCTGACAAGCGCGGCAAACCCGCGACCAAATACCCGATGATTACCAGCAGAACAGCCAGCTTAGCCCCAGTGCCCCAGGCGGGCTGCACAATAAAATGCTCGCTCAAAATGCTGGACGTGATGTGCGCCATCATCTCTGCAGCTGGCAAGCCAGGGCCAGCGGGCGTATTGAAAAACGCCCCCACACCGACAGCCGTACCGCCAACAATGACAATCTTGTCGGTATATTTGGATGCAGGAATCTTGCCTGAAATCACGTCATAAAAAGAGTCCGCAGCAAAAGCGGGCTTGCCGTCTTTACCTTTATAAAATTGGGGCTGCATCAGCGCGGATTCGTCGGTCTTGATCACCAGTTTGCCGATTTGCACCGATTCGCCCACATTGAGTTTGATGTCTGCAGGCCCAAGATTCAGACTCTTCGCAACAGCCAGCAAGCTCATGGACGGCACAGCTTTGCCAAAATAATTGATCAGCAAGGGTTCTTGGCGAATGGAGCCATCCACATCCGGCAGCTGGTTCAAGTGCCCAATGCCGGCAGCTGCCGCACCGATGATTTCAATCGGTTGCTGGCCGCGAAGTGCAGGCACAGAAAAACCATTCGGTTCGTCTACAGCGCTTTTTAGCGCGTAAGGCGGGAGTGGCTTGTCAGGCCGGCCCTGCGGCATGCCAACGGTAAAAACTGAAGGCACCAGTACATTGGCTGCCCGGGTCATGCTGGCGGAAAGTTGTGCATCGGTATCCAACGCAACTTCAGCGTCAGTAATGACTTTACCCAAGGGCTCAAATGCGCCATTTGGATTCAACGTCGGATCAGCGAGCAGATCTTTCATTTTACGGATGTACACCATACCGCGATCTGTTTGCGGCTCAAAAAACAAAGTGGTGTTGACGATTGTTTTGGCTTTGGCTGTCGCCAGCTGATCAATCAATTTGGCCTGTACATCACGCGGCCACGGCCATCGGCCGATATTGGCAATGCTTTGGTCGTCTATGGCGATGATGGCGATGCGGTCCGACGGCTGGCGCGATGTACTGGTGCTGGCAAAGTCGTAATAACGTCGCTCGACTGTGCCGAAAAAGTCGGTGAAGCTGTGCAGCATGAACACAGCCCAAATTATCAGAATGCCAACAAACCAGTCAGTACGCCAAAACTGGCTGCCCTTGCCGCGCCCACTAAGAGTGGTGGCCAACTGGCGCCTCTTGTGTCAATGCCCTATTTGATGACCACCTCATAAACTTCTTGCCCCTCTTGTTTTGTGAAATCGCGAGAAGTGGCAAACCTGTCAAACAGTGTCTCCCGCTTTTTGTGTGACGTTAACAGACAGTCACAATTGAAACAAGGAACTTATACACAAGCAATTGACTTTTTGTTGCAAACAAGCCCTACAAAACAATTTGCAGGCTGAAGGTATATCTAAATCGGCGCTGTATGGCTCTGCCGCTTGGACAAGTAAATGCCCAGCCCCACCACAAACGCCGCACCTAATAAGCCCGCAATCAATTCGGTGGTGTGACTGGCAGCGCCAAATTGAGCGGTGGCCGCCGGATCGGTGACCAACAATTCACCCGCCAGAAAGCCCAGCAACGCAGCACCCACCGTGATGATGATAGGAAAACGTTCCATGACTTTAGTGAGCAGCGTGGCGCCAAAAATAATCAGCGGAATGCTGATCAGCAAACCAAGAATCAGCAGGGGCAAATTGCCTTTGGCTGCCGCCGCAACGGCCAGTACGTTGTCCAGACTCATGACAAGATCCGCAATCAATATCGTGCGAATGGCGGCCATCATGCCGTTAATTTCCTTGCCCTCGCCGTCGCTTTCGCCTTCACCCTTGAGCAAATCCACACCGATATATACCAGCAGTGCGGCGCCAACGATTTTTAGATATGGCAAAGTGAGCAGCTGTATGGCCACTATGGTCAGCACAATCCGCATCACGATAGCTGCGGCGCTGCCCCAGAAAATTGCTTTAGTTCGCTGTTCAGGCTTGAGAGTCCGTGCTGCCATTGCGATAACTACCGCGTTGTCTCCAGACAAGACAACGTTTGCCAGGACGATGGAGCCGAAAGCGCTCCAGAACAAAGGGGAGGTGAAGTCTAGGCCGAATAGCATGGTGTATCCCGATGTTAGGAATTAAAAAAAGCGCTGGAGGGCGCTCTTTTTATTTCATTGAGTTTAACGAGAACCCACCGTTGTGAAGTCCGTAATATTGCTTACATTCACGATTACAACAGCGCCTTGAGCAACTTGGCCATTTCGGACGGGTTGCGCGTGATGGTAAAACCACAGGCCTCCATGATCTCTAGTTTCGCATCAGCCGTGTCAGCACCGCCAGAAATCAGCGCACCTGCATGGCCCATACGCTTACCCGGTGGCGCCGTTACACCGGCAATAAAACCAACAATCGGTTTTTTCATGTGGGTTTTGCACCACTCAGCAGCTTCAGCTTCGTCAGGGCCGCCAATTTCGCCAATCATGATGACGGCATCGGTGTCCGGATCATCATTGAAGGCACGCATTACGTCGATGTGCTTCAGGCCATTGATCGGGTCGCCGCCAATGCCAACCGCAGTGGACTGGCCAAGGCCAATTTCGGTCAGTTGCGCCACGGCTTCATACGTCAGCGTGCCAGAACGGCTAACGACGCCAATGCGACCCTTGCGGTGAATGTGGCCGGGCATGATACCGATCTTGATTTCTTCTGGCGTGATCAGGCCAGGGCAATTCGGGCCCAGCAGCAGCGTGCGCTTGCCGCCAGCAGCTTCTTTGGCTTTCATGCGGTTGCGCACTTCCAGCATGTCACGCACCGGGATGCCTTCAGTAATGCAGATGGTCAAATCAAGGTTGGCTTCAACGGCTTCCCAAATCGCAGCCGCAGCCCCTGCTGGCGGCACGTAAATCACTGATACCGTTGCGCCGGTTGCCTTGGCGGCTTCCGTCACATTGGCAAAAATCGGGATGCCTTCAAAGTCTTCGCCAGCCTTTTTGGGGTTCACGCCTGCCACAAAGGCTTCTTTGCCGTTGGCGTAGTCCCGACACATGCGGGTGTGGAACTGCCCGGTTTTGCCAGTGATGCCCTGGGTAATGACTTTGGTGTTTTTGTTGATGTAGATGGACATGTTTGGTTTCCTGTTTACGCGACAGCGGCGACGATTTTGGTCGCGGCATCAGCCATGGTGTCCGCAGCAATGATGGGCAGGCCTGAGTCGGCCAGCATCTTTTTGCCCAGGTCTTCGTTGGTGCCCTTCATACGTACCACTAGAGGGACGGACAGGTTGGTGGCTTTGCAGGCGGTAATAACGCCCTCAGCAATGGTGTCGCATTTCATGATGCCGCCAAAAATGTTGACCAGAATGCCTTTGACTTCCGGGTTTTTCAGCATGATCTTGAAGGCTTCTGTCACCTTCTCGGCGGTTGCGCCGCCGCCTACATCCAAAAAGTTGGCAGGCTCGCCGCCGAACAGTTTGATGGTGTCCATGGTGGCCATAGCCAAGCCTGCACCGTTGACCAGGCAGCCAATATTTCCGTCCAGACTGATGTAGGCCAGGTCAAACTTGCTGGCTTCGACTTCAGCAGCGTCTTCTTCGTCCAGGTCGCGGTAAGCCACGATGTCTGCATGACGGAACAGCGCGTTAGGGTCAAAGTTGAATTTGGCGTCCAGCGCCATGACTTCGCCCTTGCTGTTGCGATTCAGCGGATTGATCTCCACCAGCGATGCATCGGTGTCCATGTAGCACTTGTAGAGCTTTTGCAGAATATCGACCGTTTGAGCGACGGAGTCAGCGGGCATGCCAATACCGGCAGCGAGCTCTTTACCCTGCGCGTCCGTCAGCCCAACCAGCGGGTCGACAAACAACTTGATGATTTTTTCAGGATGAATATACGCCACTTCTTCAATATCCATGCCGCCTTCGGACGAGGCGATGAATGCGACTTTTTGCGTCGCACGATCAGTGACTATGGAGACGTAGTATTCTTTCTGGATATCAGCGCCGTCTTCTATATAAAGACGCCGGACTTTTTGACCTGCCAGTCCGGTTTGGTGCGTAACAAGCTGCATGCCCAAAATTTCACCCGCAATGCGTTTTACGTCTTCAATCGTTTTGGCAACCTTCACGCCGCCACCTTTTCCGCGCCCTCCTGCATGAATTTGCGCCTTGACCACCCACACAGGACCGCCCAGTTTTTGGGCCGCTTCTACCGCCTCTTGCACCGTGAATGCAACAATGCCGCGCGGCACTGGCACACCAAATTGGCGCAAGATTTCCTTGCCTTGGTATTCGTGAATTTTCATGAAAAAACTTTCAAACGACTGTTGTAGAGCGGTAACGCTTAAACGGCTGATACGGGTTTCTGCTGTTTGCGAATAGCCCTAAACTGTATCATGTTGCATTGCACCAACTTAACGTGATGCCGACACAGTTACAGACGGAAAAGATCCATGCCGAAAATTTTTATCGACGGTGAAGCTGGCACCACCGGGCTGCAAATCCGGGAGCGTTTGCAGGCTATGCCAG
>JAYVEE010000130.1:0-4950 GCA_043749005.1 Polaromonas sp.
CCAAGCAGACCAAAAATCACTGCGAGGCCCAGACTCAACATCGCGTAAAACGCGCCATTGACAAGGCCAAGCAGCAGCTGACCTAAAAATGCTTGTAGGGGAATACCGAAAATTTCCATGGCGCTATCAGCTTGTTAACTTCCTCTCCAAATCAAAATAATCTTGAAGAGGAAGAAGAGGACATTTTATTTTTTAAGCAGGGAGCACTTGGACTCAGCGACCGTGGTGAAGGCTTGTTCGCCTGGCACTTTGGCAATTGTCTTGTAGTAGTCCCACGGAGTGATGGATTCTTTGGAGTTCTTGACCTCAAACAAATACATGTCGTGGATCATGCGGCCATCGGCGCGAATCTGGCCCTTGTTGTAAAAGTCATCAAACTTCATGGACTTGAGCGTGCTCATGACTTTGTCACCATCTGTGGTTCCTGCTGTTTGCACTGCCTTCAGGTAATTGGTTGCAGCGGAGTAGTCAGCCGCCTGCAGGCTTGATGGCATGCGCTTGTACTTTGCAAAAAAGCGGGTGGAAAACTTGCGCGATGCGTCGTCCTGGTTCCAGTACCAGCTGTCGGCCAGCTGCAGGCCTTCGGTGGTGGCCAGTCCAAGGCTGTGCACGTCGTTGATGAACACCAGCAGACCCGCAACCTTCATGGTTTTGGTGATGCCAAATTCTTTGGCTGCCTTCATGGCATTGATGGTGTCGCCGCCTGCATTGGCCAAGCCGAGCATTTGTGCTTTCGACGCTTGTGCCTGAAGCAGGAAAGAGGAGAAGTCAGACGCGTTCAACGGGTGACGCACGGAGCCTACTACCGTTCCGCCATTGGCCTTGACCACGGCGGAGGCATCGCCTTCCAGCGAGTAGCCAAAAGCATAGTCAGCCGTCAGAAAGTACCAGCTCTTGTTGCCGGCCTTGACCAATGCTGAGCCTGCTACTTTGGCCAGCGCGACAGTGTCGTAAGCGTAATGAACGGTGTACGGTGTGCAGTCTTCGTTGGTCAGGCGGGCAGAGCCCGCACCAATGGCGATAAAGGGACGCTTTTTCTCGGCCATGACTTTGGACATGGCAATGGCCGTGCCAGAGCTGGTCCCGCCAATCAGCATGGCCAGGCCATCTTTGTCCACCCATTCGCGCGCTTTTGACGATGCCACATCAGCCTTGTTTTGATGGTCGGCCACCAACACCTCAACCGGGCGCCCGAGAACCTTGCCGCCAAAGTCCTGCACAGCCCACCTGACCATTTCAGCGCCTGCCGGGCCATCAATGTCGGCGTACAGACCTGACATGTCGGTGATGAAACCAATTTTGACGGGGCCAGTGTTTTGCGCCAAAACTGGCGCGCCTGCAATGCCCAGGCCAACGACCATGGCGGCAACGAGCGGTTTAAGTGATGCGAATTTCATGAAAATCTCCTGTTGAGGGTGGTGTTAAGTTGACTAAAAATTCAAGGTTGCCTGCCTGATCGGTCAGACCCCTAAATACTCCTGCAGCATCCCCATGTTTTGGGTCAGCTCTGATTGGGCAAACTGTTTGACGATGGTTCCGTGTTCCATCACATAAAAACGGTCGGCCAGTGGGGCAGCAAAGCGAAAGTTCTGCTCGACCAGCACAATGGTGTAGCCCTTGGCCTTGAGCGTGAGAATCATCTCCGCCAGCTTTTGCACAATCACGGGGGCGAGGCCCTCAGAGATTTCATCGAGCAGCAGCAGGCGCGCACCGGTGCGCAAAATGCGTGCAACGGCCAGCATTTGCTGTTCGCCACCCGACAGCCGCGTGCCGGGGCTGTTGGCGCGTTCTTTCAGGTTGGGGAACATGCCGTAAATCTCATCCACAGCCATGCCGCCGGGTGCAATCGTCGGGGGCAGCATCAGGTTTTCTTCAGCACTTAAAGACGCAAAAATTCCGCGTTCTTCGGGACAATAGCCCACGCCAATTCCTAGCCTGGCGACTTTATGTGGCGCCAGTTTGATGGATTCTTCGCCCCTGATCTTGATCGAGCCCTTGCGCGTACCGGTCAGGCCCATGATGGCGCGCATGGTGGTGGTACGACCCGCACCGTTGCGGCCCAGAAGCGTCACAACTTCGCCTTCATTGATCGTCAGGTTAACGCCATGCAGGATGTGCGACTCGCCGTACCAGGCGTGCAAATTTTCAATTTTGAGAAGTTCTTGCGTCATTCAGTGCGCTCCCTGCAACTCCGTGTTTGCCGTGCCCATGTAGGCTTCAATCACCAAGGGATTTTTGGCTACTTCGTTATAGGGGCCATCAGCAATAATCGCTCCGCGCTGCAACACGGTGATGCGGTCAGCAATTGACGACACCACATTCATGTTGTGCTCGACCATCAAAATGGTACGGCCGACAGAGACCTTTTTAATCAGCTGGGTAACGCGGTCTACATCTTCGTGGCCCATTCCCTGCGTAGGTTCATCGAGCAGCATCAGCTCAGGCTCCAGCGCCAGTGTTGTGGCCAGCTCAAGCGCTCGTTTGCGGCCATAAGGCAGGTTTACTGTCATTTCGTCAGCAAAGCTGGTGAGGTCTACCTCGGCGAGTAATTCGCGAGCACGTTCGTGCAGATGAAAAAGGGAGTTTTCAGATTTCCAGAAATGAAATGATGTGCCGAGATTGCGTTGTAATGCTGCCCGTACGTTTTCAAGCACGGTCATGTGCGGGAAAACTGCCGATATCTGAAACGACCGGACGATGCCGCGACGCGCGGTTTGAGCAGGCTTTTCGTGGGTGATGTCTGTGCCGTTGAAGGTGATGCTGCCACGGGTGGGTGGCAAGAACTTCGTCAGCAGGTTGAAAAACGTGGTTTTGCCAGCGCCGTTAGGTCCGATCAGTGCATGAATATGTCCGCGCTGGACTTTCAGATCTACATTGTTGACGGCGACGAATCCCTTGAACTCTTTACTGAGGCTGCGCGTTTCCAGAATGAACTCAACTGACAAATGACTCTCCGGCTTAAAAAAGTGGGGCTGATGCAGTGATCAACCCCACTAAACACAAAAAAGCATCTTAGCCACTGCCGTCATGCGGCGCTACCGGGTAATACCATTAGATAATTTTGTGGCGCAGGCGAGCAGGGAGGTCACAAGTAGCATCAATTAAGTATGGGCAGGGGTTCATCAGGCGACGAAATCATGTCAATGCATTGCCAGTTGTGAGACGATGTTGGCCATGCAACACCCATCGCCCAAAAGCAGCAGCCGTTTGATGGACGCCATACTGACCAAACGTCAATGGCTTGAGCCTGCTGACGAATTTTTTCGGGAATTTCTGGCTCGCCCCGAGCTTTCGCCTGTGCCTGAGTCCTGTGAGGCTGAACTCGCCTTGCATGGGGCGCTCAACGATGCACCGACAAGACCGGTTGAGCCTGAAGAACTGCTGGCGTTCAAGGACAACGACGCGCGAGAAAGTTATACCCATTTCCTGCGCTTTCGCGATGCGTTGCTGGCTGCGGGCACGCTGGAGGCTTACTACCTGCAACTGTTTCCGCGTAACGGGGGCAGCCAGATCAACATTCCGCCTTTGTTTGTTGACATGCTGGTAGATGCCATCACCCACAGCATGTTGGGTGACGGAGCAGATGCCTACGCCGCCAGAGCGCGTGAAATCCTTTTTCGCGCCCAGCGCATCAGCACCCAGAACGGTCAGGTATTGTGCGGGGATCAGCTCACGCTGGACATGCTGAATGAAACCGGTGGCCTGGGTGACATCGGGCGCTTTCTGGCAGAGGCCAAGGCGCCAATGCCAGACGTAAACATGCAGGTGCTGACAGATGACAACGCTGGCGCCTACTTTCAGCAAGCTGCAGGCCGACATGCGTTCCTGCTTGATCTGACCCACGAGGTGACAAACGACTTGAGCCATGGGCTGACCTTCACCATGACGCGTGCCAGATCAGGCCTGAAGGCACTGGCCAGTGTGCTGCAAAAGTGGGTGCAACATTTTCTGGGCGTGGCCGTAACCATTCGCCCCCTGCAAAAAATCGACGACGAGGCGTGGCGCTGGCATATCGGGCTGGACGTCTCATCCACCGCGCTGCTCAATGACCTGTACGAGGACAGGGAGGTAGAGCCTGAACGTTTGCAGCGGCTGGTCACTCTTTTCCGGCTTGACTTTGCAGACCCGCAAGACATGCGGCCTGACGTGGCGGGCAAGCCGGTTTATCTGGGGCTGATGACGAATGCCGACGGCATTGTCAAACTCAAGCCGCAAAATTTGCTGGTCAATTTGCCGCTGCGCGCTCTGGCTTAAAATACGGCGAACCCTATCATTTCAACCCGGAGTCCTTCATGCCCAAAAGAATCAGAGTCGAAGCCGACATCTGCGCCCCCAAGCCCGTTCCACCGAAAGGCCACAGCGCTTCTTCGCCGCACGGCCAAAAAGTCAGCCTGGAGCGCGGCTCATCCACCCGTAGCAAAAAGAACCCGGGCAAGCGTCCCAAAAAAGGCGGTTGAGGCCTGCCAGCGCGAGCTGGCGCATTAAAAAAAGCGGTTTTCGGACCGCTTTTTTTGTTCCTGAACACTCAAAAGGCTTTTAAACAGCTTTTTTAAAGTTATTAAGGGATCTAAGCCAATAGAAATACGGGTGAGCAGCTATTCATTAAATAGCAAATCTGTGACTTAACTCATTGACCTTGTCAGCGCCTCAGACGAGATTGGCCGAGATTAGCAGCTTTTCTACTTGATTTGCACCAGATAGTGCCCGCAGAACTTCTGTTGTTGGAATAGCGATGGCCAAGAGTTGCAGGGGCAGCAATTTGATGGCCAAGAGTTATTGAATGAAATCATGAACTTACGACAGGGCGCTAAAAATATTGAAAAAGATGGCCTCGGGTTGCTTGCAAAAAGAAACTTTGGGCGGCAGACTTTAAAAAATTCGATTTGCTGATGCTCGATGACTGGGAGATTGAGGCGTTTAACAGGCTGTCGCAGAGCGACTTGCTGAAAC
>JAYVEE010000131.1:0-4948 GCA_043749005.1 Polaromonas sp.
CCGACGCACGCGTGCGTCCTGCGTGGATTGCGCACATCCGCGATTCCTTCGAAATGGCAAGTGTCGAGAATGCCGCGGAGGCCGCAGATCGCGCGGCGGGCTTGGAGACATCAATTGCCGCTATGTGGCGCTCTCCCGCGGAGCGACGGGTTGGAAACAGCATGGTCATGATGAGCGTCAAGGAACTGGAGAAAGCGGCACCGGGTGGTCATTGGGCGGAATACATCCAAGCCTTGGGTGTTGGTGCCTCAGCGAGAGTCGGCGTTTCGCACCCGCCTGCGCTCCCCCAAATTGCTGAGTTCTTGGCATCTCCGAATCTTGGGGATTATCTTTTTTGGAAAGCGCTGTGTTTCGCGGCGCCTTTCATGGGCGAAAAATGGGCGGTGCCGCACGAGCGTTTCTTTTGTGGTGTGCTGGGGGGAGCGCTCACCACACACCCTCCCTGGCGTCGAGCGGTGACTGCCACGTGCGCGGTGGTTCCAAAAGCGCTGAGTGCAGCGTACGCGCGGCGTGTGCTGACGCGGGAGACTTTATTGGAGGTTGCTGATATGATGCGGCGCGTTTTTGCCGCAATGCGTCGGAGGCTTCTGGACGCAACCTGGCTTTCCGAAAAAACGCGGTTTACGCAGATTGCGAGGCTGGACGCGATGCGCTGGTTTGTGGGTTCGGACACAAACGCGCGCCCAGAGCGTACCGCCAAAGACTTGTCCCTCCTGGGTCTATTGCTGGCTCAACGTGCGGTGGACTGGAGCGCGTTCGTGAAGCGAATCAACACCACCGCCCCGCCGTTAGCCGCCTGGCCAATGTCATCGTTTGACGTAAATGCGTGCTATCGCCGGGACCTCAACGCTCTCTTTGTGCCCGCCGCGGTCATGCAACCCCCGTTTTTCGACGCAAATCAAACGCGCGCACGCAACTACGGAGCCTTGGGTGTTGTTCTTGCCCACGAGGTTTCGCACGCCTTTGATGACGAGAGCCACGAGGGGTGGGCGCCTGGCGAGCGAGCCGCTTTTGAAGAGCGCGCTCGGGTTCTTGTGGAGCAAGCCAACGCGAGGGGGCTGGATGGAAAGCTGACGCTTGGTGAAAACCTCGCAGACGCGAGCGGCCTCCGCGTCTCTTTGGAGGCTATGAGGAGTGAGTTAGAGAGTGGACTCAACTCTGGGGACCACAACGTGGGCAGTACACGTGGGCCGTATTCGTCGCAAGACCTCGCATTCTTCGAATCGTGGGCAACGCTGATGGCAAGCGAGTCGCGGCCAGAGGACAGCGCGCGCAGAATTCACCTGGACCCCCACGCACCTGGTTGGGCACGCGTAGCAATGCCCCTCCTGGGGATGCCAAGGTTTTACAAGGCGTTTGGGGTGTGAAACGTATATAGTGAAGTCCCAAAGTCTGTGTGTAGTCATGAAGCATAAGCGGCGAACGTGCAGGCACCTTCCAGAAGTTGTTGGGTGCATTATTCTATCTGTTGCTGTGGCTGTTCTCTTGATTGTCTTTTTTGTTGTGTATCCGAACACGGGTTCAGCCCCTGCTGCGTCTCCTCAGATCGCATCTCCACCTCCACCTCCTTCTCCCACACAATTCCCTGCACCCATTTCACCTCCACCGCCTTCTCCCACACAAGCCCCTGCACCCACCTCGTCTCCACCGCCTTCTCAAATCACACAAGCCCCGCCACCTACCCAATCTCCATCGCCTACCCAATCTCCACCACATGCTCAGACTCCGGGAGTGAGTGTTGCTTGGACGTATCAAGGATGTTTCAATGACCTAGGACAGTCACGCGCAATCCCCAACCAGGTTGGTTTCACAAACCCAACGGGCGGGGTTGCATTGGCCGAATCAATGGCTTTGTCAGCTGGCTTTGACACCGTTGGTATTCAGGATGGCGGGCAAATATTTGGGTGTAACGGGTGTAATTACGGTTCATATGGCGCCGTTGCGGGTGGTTGTGCTTTGTTGGGCGGGTCATACACAAATCAAGTATACACAAGTCAGCCTCCGGTTCCCTTGCCTCCTGCGCCTCCATTCCCATCCCCTCCTCCGCCAAAGCCTCCATTACCGCCGTATGACTCTTCCGCGGGACCTTGCGACATTCTCTTGGGTGGTGGCACGCCTTGCGTTGCGGCATATTCCACAACGCGCTCGTTGCTCAGTGGTTACAACGGTCCGCTCTATCAGGTAATCCGTTCGGACAATGCGGTGATGGACATTGGCGTGGTGTCACCGGGAGGCGTGGCAGACTCGACTGCGCAGGATGCCTTCTGTTCCGGACACACGTGTGTCATTCAAGCCATGTACGACCAGTCGTCTTCGGGCAACCACCTCGCATACGGAACGGCCGGGTCAGCGGCGTTCTTCGACGACGTGGGGGTGAACGCAAGCCGGCTCCCTCTCATGCTTATGGGCACCAACAAGGTGTACGGCGCGTATTTCGAAGGCTTGATGGGGTACCGTCGCCTAAACTCGAAAGTGAGTCCAAGCACCACAACATACGGTATTGCGGTGGGCGGAAACATGCCAGAAACAACATACATGGTCACGTCCGGCAAACACTACAATGGCGGGTGTTGCTTTGATTTTGGCAATGCAGAAGCTACACCTGGCAATTTTGGCGATGGGACTATGCAAGCCGTGTACTTTGGGAATTGCGGAGGTTGGGGAACGGGTTTTGGAGCGGGCCCTTGGGCTATGGCGGACCTGGAAAACGGCTTGTTTGCGGGGAACGTAACGTACAATCCGAACAACATGCCCCAAACATCAGACTTTGTGACGGCGCTCATCAAAGGTGGTACGAATGGGTTTGCAATAAAAGCTGGAAACGCCGCCCAAGGAGGGCTTACAACAATGTTTGAGGGACCTCGACCAACATCGGGGAATTATCAGCCCATGCGCCTCGAGGGTGGTATCATCCTTGGCATTGGGGGTGACAACAGCAACAATGCAATTGGAACGTTTTTTGAGGGTTGCATAGCCAGCGGCTACACAACCGATTTGGTAGACGATGCCGTGCAGCAAAATATTGTTTCTGCAATGTATAGGCTTTAGTTATATATGCAAGAGAAAACTGTCACGCATTTTTGCAGCCACGTGTACTACACCGGCGTTGGTGGAATATACTTTGGCAAACTTTCTTGATACCTCATACGCCGCCTCAAGAACAAAACAAACGCACAACACCCAACCAAAACACCGCCAATCAGAAACACAGTTGTGTCTTGTAAACACCAAACACGATGTCTGTGGTGCAAATGTGTCATAAAATCTTATTGGTATAAACTCATTATATTAATTTATAGAATATCAAGCTCGTCAGTCTGTTGCAACACGTTTGTCTGACGCTTCCCCACAATCTGCTGCGGCTTCTTTCTTCGAACGGATTCGCCGACGTATTGCATAAAGATTGCATCAATGTCAGCCCAGGTAGAATCTGTGGGCATGGACTGCAGTTTTCCAAACCTTTCTTGTAACAAATCTTTGTCTTGAACAATCAGCAATACGTATGTTGATTTTACCAGCTCTTCTAGCAAAATATACATTTTCTGAGCCACTCGTGGAACAGAAGGTTCTGTTGTGTATTTGAGACCGCAAAGTACCGTGCGTAGCGAAAGAAGGTCACTTCCAGAAGGAGTCAGCTCACGCTGCAAACCAATAGATTCAATGGTGATCTTATCTGGCTCTGCGTTTCCCAAAACACACACGGCGGCCACAGAGCGGTACACAGCGTACACAAACCCAACTGCTTGGTTCATGCTCAGAACTTGCTTGCTCTCGTGAACAGTGTAAAGCGTTGAATAGAACTTTACTGTGTATAGATGAAGACCCGGATGACGCCCGGTTGCGGGAAAATCTTCCATCCACGCTTCCGGGCGGTCCGCAAACCGAAAAGAATCGAGGTTCTCCACTCCTTCGAATGCCCAGAATTTGGACAAGCCAGAGACTGGCACAGTAGAATCGTCCAATGTCACGGTGTTTCTCATGAGCCAGAGTGTCACACCTTTTGGTAGTGGCAAGTTAAGATAGAATTCTTGTTTTGTGCCGTAGTAAGTGTACCGATCTTGCGTCAGGACCAGCCTCTCTTCTGTTGAATCTTCGCCACGACGAAAACTTTTTGAAAACCTAATAAAATCTGAGAAGGTCACGCGCGAAAATTTTATTCCCAAGTCTTTGTTGCCAAATTCCTGCACAGCACCAAAGTGGGTCATTTTCACATGTTGTTTTCGCACGAATGCCTATATATGAAAGCGGCCTTAAACAGGTATGGTGCCGGACGACGAGTGTCGTTGGAGCGTGTTTGAAAAACTTGAATTGAAAATTGCGTGGTTGCTCTTCTCAGTATGCGAGCTTGCTTCTGAAACCTCACCAATCGCCACAACCTGGCGCGAGGCGTGGCGTGCGGCACGGCCCGGCGACGTTGGCTTGGTTAAGTCTCTTGCGCAGTCCGTGGCCACTCTTCACGCCGCTGGTGTTGATGCGGTGTTTGCTGTCGAAGAGGCATCGTGTGGCGGCGCCAGTGTGCTTACTCTTCAGCTCGAGCGTGGTCTGACACTCGACACTCCCGCACTCTACTCCGACAAGCGCGTGCGTCCTGCGTGGATTGCGCACATCCGCGATTTTTTAGAAATGGCAAGCGTCGAGAATGCCGCAGAGGCCGCGGACCGCGCGGCGAGCTTGGAGACATCAATTGCCGCTATGTGGCGCTCCCCCGCGGAGCGACGGGTCGAAAACAGCATGGTCATGATGAGCGTCAAGGAACTGGAGAAAGCGGCACCTAGCCATTGGGCGGAATACCTGCAAGTGTTGGGTGTTGGTGCATCAGCGAGAGTCGGCGTTTCGCACCCGCCTGCGCTCCCCCAAATTGCTGAGTTCTTGGCATCTCCGAATCTTGGGGACTATCTTCTTTGGAAAGCGCTGTGTTTCGCGGCGCCTTTCATGGGCGAAAAATGGG
>JAYVEE010000132.1:0-4945 GCA_043749005.1 Polaromonas sp.
AGGCTGATTAGCAAGTCACGAATCTGGCCTTTCGCGGTCTCACGCTCTATCCAGTAAGCTTTGCCGGCGCCAAGAGCCTGGGCATAGTTGAGCAAGTAAATTTCGCACAGCGTGGTGGCCGCTGACGGGCTGATCGACAAGCTTGGCGCAGCCACCAATATGCTGGTCAGCATGCGCACCAGCTCCCAGCTAGCGGGTGCCAATGCGGCTTCGTCAAAGTCGTTCAGGTCAAAATATGCTAAGCGGTTGTCGCCCTTGTAACTGCCAAAGTTTTCCAGATGCAAATCGCCGCAGGTCCACACCGTAGGTGCTGACTTGATCAGGTTGATGCCTGACAGCCGAGCATAAAACAGGTGGCAGCTCCCGCGCATAAAAACAAAGGGACTGCTGCGCATTTTTTGGTATTTGAGCTGCAACCGTTCCGGCTCACGGCCGGCGTTGTAGCGTTTTATTTCGTTCACAGCATTCATAGGTATGCCCGGACTGACGGTTTGACTCAATCGCAATTGCCAAGAAGACCTTACTTGCCGTTGATGGCCAGCAGTTCAATCTCAAACACCAGGGTGGCATTCGGCGGGATCACGCCGCCAGCGCCGCGCTGGCCGTAGGCGATCGCTGATGGGCAGGTCAGCTTGGCTTTGCCTCCTGTTTTCATCAGTTGTACGCCTTCTGTCCAGCAGGGGATGACACCATTTAGCGGGAACTCGGTGGGTTCATTGCGCTTGTAAGAGCTGTCGAATTCTTTGCCGTCCGGGAAGGTGCCTTTGTAATGCACTTTGACGCGATCGGTAGCCGCAGGACTGCTGCCTGTGCCGTCTTTAAGTGAGCGGAATACCAGACCGCTTTTGGTAACTTGCGCACCTTGCTCTTTGCTGGCAGCGGTCAAAGTCGCATCGGTTTGTGCTGAGGCTGTGGTGGCGATGAAAAGCACCAGAGCACTGGTAATGAAAGATAAACGCATTTGAAGACCTTTGGAAACAATAAAACAACTTTGAAACCGGAGGATGTTAATCGTTAATTCTTCATTGCGATGGTTTTGATGATGGCTCACGTTTGAAGCGTCCATATCACTTGGCCAGCGACGCACTTTTGCAAGCTATGAGGCAGACAAGCACTTCGCAAGTCACAGACTAACAGCTGTTGTCCTCAATATGCGAAGACATTTGAGAGCGGTCATAATTTAGATACTAGATTAAATTGCTATTAATTTTATAGCTGCTTGTACATATATTAATTGGGCTGGTCCCGATTTCATTCCTGTACTTGTGACTTTTATGCATTTTCACGCTTTTTCAGTAAAAACCTGATTTGTGTGCTGCACCCACCACAGCGCTTCATATACGACTTTTGGCAGCACAGACACCAATGCCAGCACCCGCCTGATTTTTTGTTGCGATAGATGCAGCAATAAATTCATGATTAATGTCCAGCTCGTCAGCAGCGGGAAGGTCTTGAGCCAGGCTGATTTGAATTCGGTTTCGTTCGTATGAGCCGAGGTGTTTGTTCATGTGTTGCCACCTTTGACTCAAGTGGGTCGGTAATCCTTTCAGCGAATGCCGCTTCGGCTCACCTTTCCACACAATAAAAGTCGCAACTCGTAATTGAATCTGCCTCAAGAATCCAGCGCCACCCGAATGCCCGTCAAAAAATCTTGCGCTACGTCAGCAACCTTCTCGCGCGGTACGTTTTCAATTAGCTGAATGATCTTGCTGCCAATCACTACCGCGTCGGCAACCTTGCCGACTGCCTTTGCGGTCGCCTCATCGCGTATGCCAAAGCCCACGCCGACCGGGATGCTGACATGCTGGCGAATACGGGGCAGCATGGCTTCAACTGCTGCGGTGTCGAGGTTGCCTGCGCCTGTGACGCCTTTAAGGGACACGTAGTACACGTAGCCGCTGGCAACGCGTGCTACCTGTGCCATGCGCTCGTCTGTGCTGGTGGGGGCCAGCAAAAAGATCAGATCCATGTTGTGGGCACGCAGGCTGGCGGCAAAAGCCTCGCACTCTTCGGGCGGGTAGTCGACGATCAGCATGCCGTCTACGCCGGCTACTGACGCATTTTTTATAATGCTGCCTGCGCCGTTTTTTATCTCGTAGCGTTCAACCGGATTGGCGTAGCCCATCAGTACGACCGGCGTGGTTTTGTCTTGGGTGCGGAAGGCTGTGACCATGTCGAGCACCTTGGCCAGGCCAATGCCGAGTGCCAGTGCTTTTTCACCAGCTTTTTGAATCACCGGTCCGTCGGCGCTGGGGTCTGAAAACGGGATGCCAAGTTCAATCACATCGGCCCCAGCCTTGACCATGCCATGCATCAGGTCGGGCGTGACGTCGGCATACGGAAAACCAGCCATCACGTACGGAATCAACGCTGTTTTGTTATGCGCCTTGAGCTTTGAAAAGGTAGTGCCGATGCGGCTCATTTTGCAAATTCCACAATCTGCTCTCCGCCCTTGACGGACTGGCCCTTGCAACTCGGACGGCAATAAAAATCGGCGTTGCTCAAGTCAGCCACCGTGCCGATGTCTTTGTCGCCCCGGCCTGACAGGTTGACCAGAATCGACTGATCAGAGCGCATGGTTTTAGCCAGCTTCATGGCGTAGGCAATGGCGTGCGCTGATTCAAGGGCCGGGATGATGCCTTCGGTGCGGCAGGTGTAGTGAAAGGCATCCAGCGCTTCTTTGTCGGTGATGCCGACATATTCGGCGCGGCCAATGTCTTTTAAAAATGCGTGTTCAGGGCCAACGCCGGGGTAGTCCAGCCCGGCGCTGATACTGTGCGTCTCGGTCACCTGACCGTCGTCGTCTTGCAGCACGTAGGTGCGGTTGCCGTGCAGCACGCCGGGCAGGCCGCGTTGCAGGGATGCGGAATGCTTGCCGCTGTCCATGCCTTCGCCAGCGGCTTCAACGCCAATCAACCGGGTGTTTTCATAAGCAATGTACGGGTGAAAAATACCCATTGCGTTGCTGCCGCCGCCAACGCAGGCCAGTACTGCATCTGGCTGTCTGTCGCCGGTCAAACTGCCTGAAAGCGACGCAAGCATCGCGGGCATCTGCGTAATGCATTCATTGCCAATGACGCTTTGAAAGTCCCGCACCATCATCGGATAAGGGTGCGGCCCGGCTACGGTGCCGATGATGTAAAAGGTGTTGTCAACATTGGCCACCCAGTCGCGCATGGCTTCGTTCAGTGCGTCTTTTAATGTTTTGCTGCCTGATTCAACCGGCACGACCGTCGCGCCCAGCAGTTTCATGCGGTACACGTTGGGGCTTTGGCGTTTGACGTCTTCACTGCCCATGTACACCACACATTCAAGCCCGTATCTGGCGCAGATGGTGGCGGTTGCTACGCCGTGCTGGCCCGCGCCGGTCTCCGCTATGACCCGCGGTTTGCCCATGCGTTTGGCCAGCATCGCCTGGCCGATGGTGTTGTTGATTTTGTGTGCGCCGGTATGGTTCAGGTCTTCTCGCTTCAGGTAAATCTGCGCGCCGCCCTGTTCACGGCTCATGCGGGCGGCGTGGTAAATCGGGGAAGGGCGACCTACAAAATGCGCCAGTTCGTAGTGAAATTCTTTTAAAAAATCAGGCTCATGCTGGTATTTTGCGTAGGCTTGTTTTAGATCCGTCAGGGCGTGGGTCAGGGTTTCTGATACAAAACTTCCGCCGTAGACGCCGAAGTGACCTTTAAGGTCAGGCTGTTGGTACTCGTACATTTCAAAGCTTTCTTTGCAAGTTACTTTGCAAAATTCAATTTTTTAATTTTTCAATTTTTAAGTCGGCAGCGCGAACGGCTGCGACAAATTGATTGATCAGCTCGGGGCTTTTGATGCCTTTGCGAGGTGATCCGTCAGGCAGTTTTTCTTCAACGCCCGAGCTCACATCGACAGCCAGCGTTTTACCGCGTAGCTGGACTTGCTGAATGCCATCGCCCACGTTTGCAGGTGTGAGTCCACCAGACAAAACGAGGTGAGCATTGACGCTTGGAGGAAGCAGTGACCAATTGAATGTTTTTCCGCCGCCACCAAAACCTTCGACATGCGCGTCTAAAAGAATGGCTTGAGCTTGTTTGAAATAGTTGGCGTATTTTACGAGATCGAAATTTAATGGCGCGTCTAGGGTTTCTGCCTGGATGGGGATCCGTGCCGCTCTCATGAAAGGGCGGTTGATCGCCAAGCACATTTCAGGCGTCTCGTCGCCATGAAATTGCACGGTAGCGCCCATAATACGGGCGCAAGCAGCTATTATTTCAGTAGTAGATGCATTGACGAACAGCAACACGGGCGTAACAAATGGGGGCAGGCGGGCAGCGAGTTCGGCCGCACGCTGAGCGCTGACGTAACGCGCGCTGGCCTCGTACAGCACAAAGCCAACCGCATCAGCGCCCGCTGCAACGGCTGCGTCGACGTCTTGCTCGCGGGTCAAACCGCAGATTTTGATTCGGGTTCGGGTCATGGGAGCCAATCATACGCAGCGGTGCGATTCGGCAGACCATACTTTTCGTCATAAACAGGCCCCAGAAAATACAAGCCATCAGGCGAAAAAGTAGGCGCTGCTGCGTCCCGCCTTTTTGCTGCCAGCACTTCGGCCATCCATTCGGGTTTTTTAAATCCCTGGCCCACCGCCACCAGACAACCCATGATGTTACGAATCATGTGGTGCAAAAATGCGTTGGCTTCAAACTCAAAACGCCAGTACGGCGAGTCTGGTCTTTGCATAATGTCGATCCGCTGAATATGTTTGACGGGTGATTTCGCCTGACATTGCGCTGCCCGAAAGGAGGAGAAGTCATGCTCGCCCAACAGGTGATTAGCGGCACGGCGCATGTTGTTGCCATCAAGCGGGCGATATACCCAACCGACTCGGCCAGCCTCAACACTCGGCCTTACCGGGGACTCAAGCACCACATACCCGTAGCGCCGCGAAATGGCGCTGCCGCGCGAGTGAAAG
>JAYVEE010000133.1:0-36379 GCA_043749005.1 Polaromonas sp.
TTGCTATACAACCGTATTTTATGCATGAAATAAGTAATTCAGGTCATTTTCAGAGATTTTGCTTCCATCAGCTTCACCAGCGCCCACAGCACCCGGTTAGCGGGCGTTGCAATGCCCAAGGCTTCGCCTCGCTGGACGATGAAACCGTTCAGATAATCAATCTCGGTTGGCTTGCCGCGCGCCAAATCTTGCGCTGTCGATGATGACTGGGTGGGCATGCTGCCTGCCAGATTGGCAACTGCCGCATGCACGTCGCCTGCCACCTGGACACCATCGGCTTTTGCCACAGTCATGCATTCGGCCACCACATCGCGCATCACGTCCAGCACACCCACACCGGTAACGGTTTTGCCATAGGGTAAATGGGTGATGGCAGATACTGCGTTGTAGGCGCAGTTCAATACCAGCTTGGCCCACAACGAGCCACGCACGTTGTTTGAAACTTCCGCTGGCACGCCAGCAGCTACCAGAGCCAGCACTGCACCTGTTTCAGTAGCGGATGGCTCAACCACCAGATCACCTCGTCCGTGGTGTCTGACATGCCCCGGGCCCGCCATTTCGGTCGCAACATAAACCACCGCGGCGCTCACCGTGTTCCTGGGCAGCACAGCTCGCAGACGGTCAGCATTGTCAACCCCGTTTTGGAGGCACATGACCAGCGCGTCAGCCCGCAAATAGGGCTGTATCAAGCTACCTGCGGACTCTGTATCGCTCGACTTGACGCAAAACAGCACCACATCTGCACCCTGCACAGCGCTTGCCTCGCTACTGGCCTGCAAACGAATCTGTTCATCGAAAGTTCGGGTTTGCAGCCGCAGCCCGGCGCTGGCAACAGCCTGTACATGCTGCGGCCTGGCAATCAGCACAACATCGTGACCGGCTCTTGCCAGCATGCCGCCGTAGTAGCAACCCACAGCGCCCGCACCCATCACGGCAAACTTTAATTTTTGTTTCATGGCGTTATCTTAAAGAGGTGTTGACTGCACTTTGTGCAGCCTGCATTTACACTTTCGGCATGCCCTTTTTGACCGCTGCCCTGTACAAGTTTGTTGAGCTGCCTGACCATGCCGCGCTGAAAGCGCCGTTGCTGGCAGAGTGTGAAGCGCACGGCATCAGGGGCACGCTGCTGCTGGCTGCTGAAGGCATCAATGGCACGATAGCTGGGTTGCCGGGTGGTGTACGCGCCGTGCTGGCTTATTTGCGCAATGACCCACTGTTTCAAAACAGGCTGGCCATGCTGGAGCACAAAGAGTCGTGGGCCAGTGCGATGCCGTTTTACCGCATGAAGGTGCGGCTGAAAAAGGAAATCGTGACCCTTGGCGTGCCGGATGTTCATCCCGCGCTGATGGCCGGCCAGTACGTCAAGCCCCAGGACTGGAACCAGTTGATTGAACAACCCGGCGTGGTGATGGTTGACACGCGCAACGACTACGAGGTGTCGATTGGCACTTTTTCCGGGGCTGTGAATCCGGCAACCACCAGCTTTTCAGAACTGCCCGCCTGGGTGGAACGCGAAATGCAAAGCGGCGGCAAGCTGGCCGACGTGAACGGCATCAAACCCAAAGTCGCCATGTTTTGCACAGGCGGAATCCGGTGCGAAAAATCCACTGCGTTTTTAAAGTCCAAAGGTTTCGACGAGGTGTACCACCTTGAAGGCGGCATTCTTAAATATCTGGAAACAGTGCCACAAGCGCAAAGCCGTTGGCAAGGTCAATGCTTTGTGTTTGATGAACGCGTATCTGTCGGTCACGGGTTGGTACAAGGTGATCTGGAGTTGTGCAGGTCGTGCCGTGACCCGTTGACTGACGCCGCCAAAGCATCCCCTTTGTACGAACGCGGCGTAAGCTGCCCTGGCTGCTACGTCCGCACGACGGATGGGCAAAAAGCTGGTTACAGGCAGCGGCAAAAGCAGGTTGACTTGGCTGAGGCACGCAAGCAAAGCCACATTGGCGTTGTGCAACAAAAGTGACGTCGGCACTGCCTCTTCTTTACAGCTTCAGGCGCTGCCCGTATGCGATCCGCGCACGACTGGCGCTTGCTATCAGCAGGGTTGACTACGAACTGCGTGAAGTGTCCTTCAGAAACAAGCCAGCCGAGATGCTGGCTGCTTCTGCCAAAGGCACAGTGCCCGTGCTGGTTTTGCCTGGCGGCCAGGTCATTGACGAAAGCCTGGACATCATGCGCTGGGCGCTGGCCCTGGACGATCCGGATGGCTGGCTAATTCCTGCGCTGGATGACATGCTGGCCTTGATTGCAGACAATGACGGCAGGTTCAAACATGCTCTTGACCGGTACAAATATCCGAACCGGTACCCGCTTGAATCCGATGGTGACACACATGGATTTGCAAAGACTCAGCGCCTTGAAGCTGCTGGTTGCCTGCAAAGTCTTGAATCACATTTAAGCCAAGGCTGGCAGGTTTGGCTTTGCGGCCCGCAGCCCAGCCTCGCAGACATGGCCATCTTGCCCTTCGTCCGCCAGTTTGCCTATGCCGATGCGGCCTGGTTTGCGGTGCAGCCCTGGCCGCGGTTGCAGGCCTGGCTTGCAAACTTTGAGGCCAATGCAATGTTTAAAAACGTTATGGCCAAGCACTAAGCGTTGCAACTGTTAAGTACGGTAACGCCGGGGACGGCTGTACTGGGTGTCAGCCTCGTGTCGATGTGTACGTCAGTGAGCGAAAGGTAAGCGATTATCGAATGGGGCAACGCGGCATTTCTCGCATTCATTTGTATTTCCCATGCTGTGAACAATTCAGCAACATCAAGCTTAAACGCAAAGGTACATTCCCATGATGCAACCTAAACTTGCAGTGGGCAGGCGATGATTAAAATCCAGGAGCGTCTTCTATGCCAACAGCATCCAAGCCACAAGCGTCCGCCAAAGTGAAATATTTAAAAATGCCTTCATGACCACTCACCTTTCCCCCAAACGCGAGCTCTGGCTGCTGCTGACCCTGGCGGGTATTCAGTTCACGCACATTGTTGACTTTATGGTCATGATGCCGTTGGGTCCGCAATTTACGCAACTGTTCAACATCAGCGATGCCAAATTTGGCTTGCTTGTATCAGCCTACACGTTTTCAGCGGGTGCATCGGGGTTACTGGCTTCGTTTTATGTGGATCGGTTCAGCCGCAAAAAATTGTTGCTTACCCTGTATGTTCTGTTTGCGGCGGCCACCATGGCTTGTGGGCTGGCGCTGAGCTATGACACGCTGATGCTTGCGCGCATTGGAGCCGGTGCTTTTGGTGGGGTGCTCGCAGCTATGGCACAAACCATTGTGGCTGATGTCATTCCGTTTGAACGGCGTGGCCGGGCAATGGGCATTGTGATGTCGTCGTTTGCGGTAGCCTCGGTGGCGGGTGTGCCGACTGGACTTTTTCTGGCGTCGCAATTTAACTGGCACACTCCGTTTTTTGTCCTTGCCGGAGTGTGCGTGCTATTCGCCATCGGTGCCTACATCACCCTGCCGCCGCTGGCTGACCACCTCAAGCAACATCGCGCTTCGCCTTTGGCAAGCATCAGGGAGGTGCTGCGCGATGCCAATCATCAAAAAGCTTTTGCATTTACCGCGCTGATGATGATTGCAGCGTTTACCGTCATTCCCTACATCACAATTTACACCACCACCAATGGTGGTCTGACAATGCAGCAAGTCCCTTACGTTTACCTGCTGGGCGGCGCGGTAACACTGTTTACAGCACGCTTGATTGGCAAGCTGACAGACTCCGTGGGCAAGCCAAAAATATTTAGGGTCACTGCTGTGTTCGGTATGTTGTCTATGCTGTTGGTCACTCTCAGTGCATCGTTCGGTTTGTGGGGTATTTTGCTGGTGACGACCATCATGTTTATTGGCATGAACGGCCGCATGATCCCAGGCATGGCCATCGCTACCAGCGCTGCAAACCCGAAGTTGCGCGGCACGTTCATGGCGCTGAACTCGTCGGTGCAGTCTGTTGCGATGGGTTTGGCAAGCTTTGTAGGCGGTTTGGTTATCAGCCGTGATGCGCAAGGTTTGGTGCAGTTTTTTTGGGTCAACGCGGTGATCGGGGGAGTCGCTACCATGTTGAGCGTTCTGCTGGTCAGTCGCTTGTATCTGTACGGCGCAGCCCCTGCACAAACCATCAGCCCAGTTGCGGCTAAAGTCAGTTAATCCATAACTTTTTAAATCACATCATGAAAACAAAAGCCGCCGTCGCCTGGCAATCGGGCCAGCCTCTGACTATTGAAACCGTTGACCTCGACGGCCCGCGTTACGGCGAGGTGCTGGTCGAAATCAAAGCCACCGGCATTTGCCACACCGACTACTACACGCTATCTGGCGCTGACCCGGAAGGCATCTTCCCGGCTATTCTTGGCCACGAAGGCGCGGGGATTGTGGTGGAGGTAGGCCCGGGCGTTACATCGCTTAAAAAGGGCGACCACGTCATTCCGCTTTACACACCCGAATGTCGTCAATGCAAGTTTTGCCTGTCACGTAAAACCAATTTGTGCCAGCTGATTCGCGGCACACAGGGCAAGGGCTTGATGCCTGATGCTACGTCCCGTTTCAGCCTCGATGGCAAGCCGATTTTTCATTACATGGGTACGTCAACGTTTAGCAATTACACGGTTGCGCCTGAAATATCACTTGCCAAAATCCGCGAAGACGCACCGTTTGACAAGGTCTGCTACATCGGCTGCGGCGTGACGACGGGTATTGGCGCAGTGCTGTTTACAGCCAAGGTGGAAGCAGGTGCTAATGTGGTGGTGTTTGGCTTGGGCGGCATTGGCTTGAACGTGATTCAGGGGGCAAAAATGGTTGGCGCTGACAAAATCATTGGTGTCGACCTGAACCCTGAACGCGAAGCCATGGCACGCAAATTTGGCATGACGCATTTCATCAACCCCAAGACGACAGAAAACGTCGTAGATGCAATTGTGCAGTTGACCGACGGTGGCGCGGATTACAGCTTTGAGTGCATTGGCAACACAAAGGTGATGCGCCAGGCGCTCGAATGCACCCACAAAGGCTGGGGCCGCAGCATCATTATTGGTGTGGCTGAAGCAGGTGCTGAAATCTCAACCCGGCCATTCCAATTAGTTACAGGCCGCAAGTGGGAAGGCTCGGCCTTTGGTGGCGCGCGTGGACGTACCGATGTGCCGAAAATTGTCGACTGGTATATGGAGGGCAAGATCAATATCGACGACCTCATCACCCACACCATGCCGCTCGAGGACATCAACAAGGGGTTTGATTTGATGAAAAGCGGCGAATCGATTCGCGGCGTTGTTTTGTTTTGATCGCCATGGAGCTAATGAGTGAACATGGCTGCTTTGGCGGTAAGCAGAGCTTTTACAAACACGACTCAAAGGAGATCGGTTTGCCGATGCGCTTCTCAGTCTTTTTGCCACCGCAAGCTGTGCAAGGTCCTGTTCCGGCGTTGATTTATCTGGCAGGCCTGACTTGTAATGAAGAAACTTTCATGACAAAAGCCGGAGCGCAGTGCATGGCAGCCGAGCTCGGGCTGGCATTGATTTCGCCCGACACCAGCCCGCGCGGTGCAGGAGTACCGGGCGAGTCAGAGAGCTGGGATTTTGGCGTGGGTGCGGGGTTTTACCTGGATGCAAGCCACACGCCGTGGTCCAAAAACTGGCGGATGGAAAGCTACATCACGCAAGAGCTGTTACCGCTGGTCACGCAAAAATTTGCTGTTGATGCGCAGCGCATCGGCATCTTTGGCCACTCGATGGGTGGGCATGGCGCGTTGACTTTGGCACTGCGGCATCCTGCGCTGTTTAAATCCGTTTCCGCTTTTGCGCCTATCTGCGCGCCCACCCAATGCCCGTGGGGGCGCAAAGCATTTACCGGCTATCTGGGCGCAGACGAATCGCGCTGGGCAACGCACGATGCGACTTCGTTAATGCGTCAGTTTTCGTCAGCGCCCTATCCCGGCGGCATCCTGATTGATCAGGGACTGGCCGACAAGTTTTTGGCCGAACAATTGCACCCACATTTGTTTGAGGCTGCCTGTGCAGCCGCCAAACAGCCTTTGACTGTGCGATACAACGCAGGCTATGACCACGGCTACTATTTCATCGCCAGTTTTATGGCGGATCATTTGCGGCGTCATGCGCAGCAGTTGGCAGGCGATTTGCTATCTATTTAGTAGCTAATTACGCCCGTATTAATTGGGCTGGAAGTAAGAACTGTCCTGAAAACTGCTGAAATTAAAGCAAACGCGCTTTCGCGGCCTCGTACTCACGCCGCAATTGCGCCACGTAGTCAGCCGTGCTTTGCACCTTGTCAATCGCGCCAATGCCCTGGCCGCAACCCCAGATGTCTTTCCAGGCTTTGGACTTGTCGCCGCCAAAGTTCATGGCGCTTGGGTCGCTGACGGGCAGGTTGTCAGGGTCCATTCCAGCAGCGCGAATTGACGGTGCCAGGTAGTTGCCGTGAACGCCCGTAAACAGGTTGCTGTACACGATATCGTCCGAGTTACTGTCAACGATGGCTTGCTTGTAGGCATCCGATGCACGTGCCTCGGTGGTTGCAATGAAAGCTGAACCGATGTAGCCAAAATCTGCCCCCATGGCCTGCGCAGCCAGCACCGCACCGCCGGTTGAAATTGCACCAGACAAAGCAATCGGGCCGTCAAACCACTGGCGAATTTCCTGAATCAGGGCAAAAGGACTTTTGACACCCGCATGGCCACCCGCACCTGCAGCCACAGCGATCAGGCCGTCAGCGCCCTTTTCGATTGCCTTGCGGGCGTGTTTGTTGTTGATGATGTCATGCAGCACCACGCCGCCGTAGCTGTGTGCAGCGGCATTGATGTCTTCACGCGCGCCCAGGCTGGTGATGATGATAGGCACTTTGTACTTCACGCACATGGCCATGTCGTGCTCGAGCCGGTCGTTCGACTTGTGCACGATCTGGTTGATAGCGAATGGCGCAGCGGGCTTGTCCGGGTTGGCCTTGTTGTAAGCGGCGAGGGCTTCAGTGATTTCAATCAGCCACTCTTCAAGCTGTTCGGCGGGTCGCGCATTCAATGCAGGCATGGAGCCGACCACACCGGCAATACATTGTGCGATGACCATCTTGGGGTTGCTGATGATGAACAGCGGCGAACCGATGATGGGCAGCGGGAGATTATTCAGGGGCGCGGGCAGTTTGGACATGAATTTGGCTAACAAAAGGTTGTTTTATAGGATCAAATAAAGATCTAGCTCAATAAATACGGGCGCAACCAGCTATTAAAAAGATAGTATTACGGATTGATCAAAACGCTTCAAGCGCCAGCGCCGTAACGCAATCTGCACCTTCCACGATGCTGTCACGCATGCCGGGCGCTTTGGTCAGCAGGTGGTCGGCGTAAAAGCGGGCGGTGGTGATTTTGGCTTTCATGAAGTCAACGTCAACACCTTTGGCCAACTCTTGCTGGGCGATCAACAAAGAGCGCGCCATTTGCCAGCCAGCTACCACGTTGCCTGCCAGCATCAAATAAGGCACGCTGCCAGCAAATACGGCGTTCGGGCTGTTTTTGCCGAAGTCCACGACAAATTCAATCACGTCAACCAACGCCAGCCGCGCGGCTTTCAGGCGCTTGGCCACAGCCACTGCGTCAGCGCTGCCCTGTTTGAGCAACTCGCCTTCAGTGACGGCAATTTGAGCCGCAATAGCTTTGGCCGTCTGGCCGCCGTCACGCATGGTTTTACGGCCAATCAGGTCATTGGCCTGAATGGCGGTAGTGCCTTCATAAATCGTCAAAATTTTTGCGTCACGGTAGTACTGCGCGGCGCCGGTTTCTTCAATGAAGCCCATGCCGCCATGAACCTGCACCCCAAGCGACGTAACCTCAAGACTCATCTCCGTGCTATAGCCCTTCACCACCGGCACCATGAATTCGTAAAAGGCCAGATTTTGTTTGCTTACGTCTGCATCAGGGTGGTGGTGGCTCGCGTCATATGCAGCTGCTGCACCGCTTGCCATGGCGCGGCAGCCTTCGGTGTAGGCACGCATTGTCATAAGCATGCGTTTGACGTCGGGGTGGTGAATGATGGGTGCACTGGCCTTAATGGAGCCATCAACCGGGCGGCTTTGCACGCGGTCTTTGGCAAAGCTGACAGCCTTTTGGTATGCACGCTCGGCCACCGCAATGCCCTGCATGCCCACAGCGTAGCGTGCTGAGTTCATCATGATGAACATGTATTCCAGACCGCGATTTTCTTCACCCACAACATAACCCACCGCACCGCCGTTGTCGCCATACTGCAGCACAGCCGTGGGTGACGCTTTTATGCCCAGTTTGTGCTCAATGCTGACGCAATGCACGTCGTTGCGTGCACCCAGCGCCCCATCTTTGCCCACCATGAATTTAGGCACCACAAACAAACTGATGCCCTTCACGCCTTCAGGCGCACCCGCGACCCTGGCCAGCACCAAATGGACGATGTTGTCGGCCATGTCGTGCTCACCGTAAGTGATGTAGATTTTGGTGCCGAAGACCTTGTAAGTACCATCAGTTTGCGGCTCAGCGCGCGACCGCACAGCGGCCAGGTCCGAACCGGCTTGCGGCTCGGTCAGGTTCATGGTGCCAGTCCATTCGCCACTGACAAGTTTTTCAAGATATGTGGCCTTGAGCTCAACGCTGCCAGCGGTCAGCAGCGCTTCGATCGCGCCATCGCTAAGCAGTGGGCACAGCGCAAAACTCATATTGGCAGAATTCAGCATCTCACCACACGCCGCACCGATAGTTTTGGGCAAGCCCTGACCGCCGTATTCAGCCGGGTGCTGCAGCGCCTGCCAGCCACCTTCAGCATATTGTTTGAAGGCTTCCTTAAAACCTGGCGTTGTTGTGACCACACCGTCTTTGAAGCTTGACGGGTTAATGTCACCTGCCCAGTTCAGTGGTGCCAGCACGTTCTCGTTAAATTTGGCGCATTCTTCAAGCACCGCCTGCGCCGTGTCAAAGCCGGCATCCTCAAAACCCGGGATTTTGGAAACTTGTTCAATATCAGCAATGTGCTGAATGTTGAACAGCATGTCTTTAAGGGGGGCTTTGTAAGTCATGGTTTGTGTTGATTGTTTCTGTGATTTCAATACGCGTGCTCTAACCGCAGCTGCAAGCTGCCGACGCCGGGAAAAGTGTTTACAGCGCCGCGGTCAGTTCAGGCACTGCCGTGAACAAGTCAGCTTCCAGCCCGTAATCAGCCACACTGAAAATCGGTGCCTCGGCATCCTTGTTGATGGCCACGATAACCTTGCTGTCTTTCATGCCCGCCAGATGCTGAATGGCGCCTGATATGCCGGCAGCGATATAAAGCTGAGGCGCCACAATCTTGCCTGTTTGCCCAACTTGCCAGTCGTTCGGCGCATAGCCTGCGTCAACTGCGGCGCGTGATGCGCCTAATGCGGCGCCCAGCTTGTCGGCCAGTGGCGTCAAGATTTCAGTAAATTTTTCGCCTGACCCCAGAGCCCTGCCACCCGAAACGATGATCTTGGCAGCAGTCAACTCTGGTCGATCATTTTTGGCGATTTCTGAACCCACAAAAGTGGTTTTACCGCTGTCGGCCACACCTGCCAGAACCTCGACGGCAGCACTGCCGCCGGTAGTCGCTGCTGCATCAAATCCGGTGGTGCGTACTGTGATCACTTTGGTGGTGTCCATGCTTTGCACAGTTGCGATGGCGTTACCCGCATAAATGGGGCGCTCAAAGGTGTCAGGCGAATCGACCTTGGTAATGTCTGAAATCTGGCCCACGTCGAGCGCTGCGGCCACGCGAGGCGCAATGTTTTTGCCTGATGCGGTGGCGGGGAAAAGAATGTGCGAATAGCTTGAAGCAATCGACAAAATCTGTGCAGCCATGTTTTCAGCCAGGCCATGGGCAAAATGCTCACCTTCGACATGAATGACTTTGGCAACACCAGCAATGATTGATGCAGCATGTGCAGCAGCTTCTGCGCCCTTGCCTGCTACCAAAATGTGAACGTCACCCCCGCATTCGATAGCGGCTGTGACGGTGTTGAGGGTTGCTGGCTTGATGCTGGCGTTGTCGTGTTCGGCCACAACCAGACATTTTACAAGTACGGACATAAATAACTCCTTGAAGGATTGCTTGAGTAACTTGAATTTTTAAAACGGTGGGGGACAGAGCTTGTTCACTTGATGTAATTGCGGTCTTTCCCTCAACCTTTCAGATGACTTTGGCTTCGTTTTTTAACTTGTCAACCAGCGCGGCCACATCAGCCACCTTGATGCCCGAGCTTCGCTTGGGCGGCTCGCTGACCTTGAGAGTTTTAATGCGCGGTTTGACGTCAACACCCAGATCTTCAGGCTTGAAGTTCTCAAGCTGCTTTTTCTTGGCCTTCATGATGTTGGGCAGCGTAACGTAACGCGGCTCGTTCAGGCGCAGGTCAGTCGTGATGATGGCAGGAAGTGTCAAAGACAGGGTTTCCAGACCACCATCGACTTCACGCGTGACTTTGACAACGCCGCCTTCTACCTCAACCTTGAACGCAAACGTGGCTTGGGGCCAGCCCAGCAATGCAGCCAGCATTTGGCCGGTCTGGTTGCAGTCATCGTCAATGGCTTGCTTGCCCAAAACAACCAGTTGCGGTTGCTCTTTATCCACCAGAGCTTTAAGCAGTTTGGCAACTGCCAGTGGCTGCAGCTCTTCAGCGGTTTCGACCAAAATCGCACGGTCTGCGCCAATGGCCATGGCGGTACGCAAGGTCTCCTGGCACTGCAAAACGCCGCAGCTCACAGCGATAACTTCAGTTGCGACTCCTTTTTCTTTCAGGCGTGTGGCCTCTTCGATGGCAATTTCGTCGAACGGATTCATGCTCATTTTGACGTTGGCGATGTCAACACCCGTGCCGTCCGACTTGACTCGAACTTTGACGTTGTAATCGACGACACGTTTGACAGGAACCAAAACCTTCATTGCGAGACTCCAAAAATAGTTAACTGACGATGACGTAAAGGTAAAGTTGAATTCTATGCTTTTGGTCAAAATAAATGGTTTTAAACCACTGACTCCCTTGAGTTTACAGAAAAAAAGAACGGTCGTTCTATTTTTCTGTTCCTTTAGGGTGATTCGCCCACTTTCGGCACTAACTTCGTGTGCACCACCTGCTGTGGGAACGGTATTTCAATGCCGTTTTGACGCAAGGCTGCGAGCACCGCGAGGTTAACCTGTGAACGCAGATTTTGCTGACCATTTTCAGGATCAGTCATCCAGTAATTAAGTGTGAACTCCAGACCACTGGCACCAAAGTTGGTCAGGTTCACTGCCGGGCGGGGGTCTTTGAGCACACGCTCCTGCGCTGCCGCTGCATCTGTCAGCAAGTGCATGACCAGTTCAACATCGCTGTCATACCCAACTGACACCACGGTTGACTGCAACACTCGCAAATCAGCCAACGACAGGTTTTCAATCCGGTTGCTGATGAACATTTCATTGGGTACGATGGACTCACGCCCAGACAATGCGCGCACCACGGTATAGCGTGCCCGAATGTCAGTGACCATACCCTCAAAGGTGTCCACCCGGACGTTGTCGCCGATACGCACACTACGCTCAGCCAGCATGACAAAACCACTGACATAGTTGGCTGCCAGTTTTTGCAAACCAAAGCCTACACCCACGCCTATCGCACCACCCAGTACTGACAGCGCCGTCAGGTCAATACCTACTGCCGACAGCGCCAGCAGCAAGCCAATAAATACCAGGGTTACGCGCGTCGCATTGCTCACAGCCTTGCGCAATGAAAGCTCGCTGCCTGTAGCTGTACGCAGCAAGCGCGACTCTATCGCTGACGATATCCAGAGTGTGATCAAAATCACAACGGCTGCCGTCACCGCGCCTTCAATCATGGTGCGTACTGACAGCGTGGTGGCTCCGATTTTCCATTTGATGCCGTCCAGCTCTTCCAGAATCACTGGCAACAAGCCACTGACCCAGAGCAGCATCGCCAGCCAAGCCAGCCATGAAATTGACCGTTCAAGGGCACGCACCCAGGGCGCGTTTTTAAATGCGACTTGCAGCACCTTCACGCCGAGGCGAATCACCGCCAGCGACACCAGAACGGGAATTGCCACCTTGAAAACTGCCAGCGGGAACAAGCGGGACAAAAACATGCTGGCAACATACGCCAAACTGAGCAGCAACAGCGGAAACAGCACGCCGTCGACGATGTGTTTACCAAACAGAATGGAGTTTTCGTCGATGTTTGCGCTGATTTTTCGCACCAGACGCACGACACCCCAGGCCAACAAGGCGCATGCAATGACTACACCAATTTCAACCAGCACTGACGGCTGCGTGAGCGATATCAGCCATTCGTCAAGGCTGTCAATTCGCCGTTTGGGGTAAGCCGCCGAACCAGAAAACAAACCAGGCGGAAAAAGCGTGTTCAAACTCATGCTGACCATTGAGGCTTTCTCTTTTCAATGAAGGCTTGCACACCTTCTTGCGCCACAGGGTGATTCATGTTGCAGGCCATGGTTTGGCCTGCAAGCTGGTACGCAGCTTCAATATTGGTTTCGCGTTGTTTGTAGAAAAGCGCTTTTCCCATGGCTATCGCATCGCGTGGCTTGACCAATATGGAGACCAGGAGTTTTTCAAGCTCGGCGTCCAGCGCGTCTAATGGCGCAACACGGTTGACCAGCCCTCGGATGCGCGCAACATCTGCCGTGATGAACTCCCCAGTCAATAGCATTTCCATCGCCTGCTTGGCTGGCATATTGCGAGACAAAGGCACGCTTGGCGTGGCGCAAAACAAACCCACATCAATACCATTGACACCAAAAGTGGCATCGCTGGCTGCCACGGCCAGATCGCATTGCGCCACCAGCTGGCAGCCAGCTGCAGTGGCCAGACCCTGCACTTTGGCAATCACCGGGACAGGCAGGTTTTGAATCGACAGCATCATGCGCGTGCACTGCGCAAACAGTTTTTGGTAGTAATCCAAGTCGGGATTGGCACGCATGTCTTTAAGGTTGTGCCCTGCGCAAAAAGCCTTGCCTGTGGCGGCAATCACCACCAGTCGGGCTGTGGCATCGAGCGTTACAAAGTCAAGCGCGGCTTGCAGCGCAGCCATCATCTCTTGGCTCAACGCATTGAAAGTGCTGGCCTGGTTCAGCACCAACGTATGCACGCCCCGGTCGTCACGGTGGTGCAATAAGAGAGGGAGGGTGGTGTTTTCGGCTGTCATGGGAACCTTACAAATCAGCAAGAACACGAATGTGCGCTTCAACACTTCGCGCCAGTGCATTCAGGTTGTAGCCGCCCTCAAGTGACGACACGATACGGCCTTTGGCGTGCCGCTTGGCAACGTCCTTGATACGGCTGGTGATCCAGGCGTAATCCTGTTCAACCAAACCCATCTGCCCCAAATCGTCGTCACGGTGTGCGTCAAACCCGGCGCTGATAAAAATCATTTCAGGTTTGAAGGCTTCCAGCCGCGGCATCCAGCTGGTTTCAATCATGTCCCGCACGTCCATGCCTTTGGTGTAAGCGGGCACAGGCAGGTTGAGCATGTTGCTCGCAGGGTTGTCAGTGCCGCAGTAAGGGTAAAACGGGTGCTGGAAAATCCCGACCATCAGTACCCGGTCATCACCCTTCAAAATATCTTCAGTACCGTTGCCGTGGTGGACATCAAAGTCAACCACGGCAACGCGCTTCAAACCGTGACGCTTTAGCGCATAACGCGCGGCAATCGCCACATTATTAAAAAAGCAAAAACCCATGGCCTTGTCGTGGCAGGCGTGGTGGCCAGGGGGACGTACAGCGCAAAAAGCGTTTTCAATCTCGCCGGCCATTACCGCATCGGTGGCCGCCAACGCGGCACCTGCGGCGCGCAATGCGGCGTCCCAGGTATGCACGTTCATGGTGGTGTCAGGGTCAATTTGTGCATGGCTCGGGCCGCCCGCTTTTATGTCTTCAGCCAATTGCATACCCAGCCCGCGAATGCCTGCAATCATCATGCGGTCATGCGCCAGCTCAATATCAGTGATAGGCGCAATGATGGCTTCACGGCAATCAAGCGCATCTTTCACGCCTGTAGCCAGCAACCAGTCCTCAATGGCATCCAGACGCTCCGGGCATTCGGGGTGACCCGAGCCCATCTCGTGTTTCCAGCAGTCCTTGTGAGTGAAATAACCTGTAGCGTTCATATCGTAAAACAATTCGGGTAACGTATCGAAATGCAAGTCAAAGAAAAAATTAAAACCCTTATAAATCAGCTTAACACGGTGATCGTTGGTAAACCTGCACAGGTACAGGACTGCGTGGCGTGTTTGCTAGCCGGGGGCCACTTATTGATTGAAGACGTGCCCGGCGTGGGCAAGACAACGCTGGCCCATGCACTGTCACGCTCTTTTGGCCTGCAGTTTTCGCGCGTCCAGTTCACCGCGGATCTGATGCCCAGCGATTTGTCAGGTGTATCGATTTACGAGCGGCAATCGACAAGCTTTGTGTTTCACCCTGGCCCGCTGTTTGCCCAGGTGTTGCTGGCTGACGAGATCAACCGCGCCAGCCCCAAAACCCAGAGCGCGCTGCTGGAGGCAATGGAAGAAAAGCAGGTGACGATTGAGGGCGCAACACGGCCGCTGCCGGTGCCATTTTTTGTGATTGCCACGCAAAACCCGCACGACCAGTTGGGCACCTATGCGCTGCCTGAATCGCAATTGGACCGTTTTCACATGCGCATATCTCTTGGCTACCCGGACCGGGCAGCTGAGCGCGAACTACTACGTGGTGCTGACCGGCGCGACATGGTGGACAACCTGCAAGCTGTGCTTGCCCCGCATGAACTACTGGAATTGCAACAACAGATCAATCAGGTGCATGCCGCTGAGCCGCTACTCAACTACCTGCAAGACCTGATGGCGGCTACCCGCTCCGGTCGCTGGTTTTTACAGGGCTTAAGCCCACGCGCAGGCATCGCCGTGATGCGTGCTGCCAAAGCGCAGGCTTTTTTAAATCATCGTGATTACGTGGCGCCAGACGACATCGCGGCCGTGCTGCCGCAAACCGCGGCGCACCGCCTGATACCCGTCAGCGACGCAGGTCGGGGCGCGCTGGAACAAGTGCGCGCCATGCTTGCGGCGGTGCCGTTGCCTTGATGCGGAACTGATGTTGTTTAGCCCTACGGCCTACCTTCAAACCCGCTTTCGCGCCTGGTTTGAAAACCGCCTGCCAATGACAGACCAGGTCACGCTAACCCAGCGCACCGTCTATATCCTGCCAACCCGCCCCGGCCTGATGCTGGCCGTAACGCTGCTTACGCTGTTGGTGGCGTCCATTAACTATCAGTTGAATCTGGGCTATTTGCTGACGTTTTTACTGGCGGGCAGTGCGCTGGTGGGAATGCATGTGTGCCACGGCACGCTGCGTGGAATTGCTATGCATTTAATAGCACCTAGCGCACATTACGCGGGTACTATGGCCGCTTTCGATATTAAACTATCGAATGAAAAGCGCAGTATCAGGCATGGTATCGGGCTCAGTGTGTTGAGTGCCACTGTGAAAAGTACAAAGCAAGACCACTGGTCATGGGCTGATGTGCCCGCCCAGGGCAGCAGCACCGTGCAGGTGGCTTTCAAACCCGAGCGACGCGGCTTGCACCGCCTGCCCACGCTGACGGCTGAAACGCGCTTTCCGCTAGGCACATTTCGGGTCTGGACAGTGTGGCGACCTGCTGCGCAAGTGCTGGTCTACCCTGCGCCTGAGGCTAACCCCCCGTCGCTACCGCCGGGCGAGCCGCGCTCTGGCGGTGTAACCCACATTGCGCAGGCACAGACCTCAGCCGAATTTGACGGCGTGCGCGCTTACCGCCGGGGCGACCCCCTCAAGCTGGTGGTCTGGAAAAAAGCTGCAAAAGCTGATGAAAACGATAGCCGCGAAAGTGGGGGCCTGGTGGTGCGTGACACCCAGCAAGCCCAGCGGCACGAGCTTTGGCTGGACTTTGCGCAAGCTGGCGCAGGCGGCAAAGAACAAAAGCTTTCACGCCTGTGCGCCTGGGTTTTGGCGGCTGAAAAACTGGCACTCGACTATGGCCTGCGCCTGCCAGCGCTGGAGATAAAACCCGCCAGCGGTGAAGCCCACAAACGGCAATGCCTTGAGGCGCTGGCCCTGTGCTGAAGAACGTCGTCGATCAAATTGACAACCTCCCCAGAGACAGCCGGGACACACTGTTTTTACTGGCAGTCATTGCCTGGGTGCTGTTGCCGCAAACCCAACACCTGCCCTGGTGGTGCAGTGGTCTAGCGTTTGGCGTGCTGGTTTGGCGCGGCTACCTGGCACTGACCATGCGGCCCTTGCCCAGTGCCTGGTGGCGCTTGGGTTTACTGGCACTGGCTGTAGCAGCCACCGTGCTCACCCACAAAACGCTGTTGGGTCGTGATGCTGGCGTTACCCTGCTGGCGGTACTGCTAAGCCTCAAAACCCTGGAGCTGCGCGCCCGACGCGATGCTTTTGTGGTGTTTTTCCTGGGCTTTTTTTGTATGCTGGCCAACTTTTTTTATTCCCAATCGCTGTTGACTGCGGCCAGCATGTTGCTGGGCCTGCTGGGCTTGCTGACGGTGCTGGTCAATGCCCATATGCCCGTGGGCAAGCCGCCTTTGATGCAAGCGGCGAAAACGGCAGGCTGGATGGCGCTGCTGGGCGCACCCATCATGATCGTGCTGTTTTTGCTCTTTCCGCGCCTGGCTCCGCTGTGGGGTGTGCCCAGTGATGCGGTGGTCGGCCGCAGCGGCCTGAGCGCAAAAATGCAGGTCGGCACCATCGCCAGTCTGGCACTTGATGACAGCGTGGCCATGCGCATCAAGTTTGATGGCAGGCCGCCGCTGCAAAGCGATTTGTACTTTCGCGGGCCGGTGTTGTCAGGTTTTGACGGACGCGAATGGCTGCCTGCCAATGTCGATGTGTTTTCACGCTTCAAGGTCACAGCAAGTCTGGTGGTCAGTGGCACGCCTGTCAGTTATGAAGTCACGATGGAGCCCAGCAGCAAACCCTGGCTGATAGTGATGGATGCTGCCGTACAAAGCCCAATGCTGCCAGGCTACCAGACACTGATGCAGGCTGATTTGCAATGGCTCTTGAATCGCCCGCTCAACGATCTGCTGCGCTACAAAGCACAAAGTTACCCCAGCTTTCAGCATGGCCCCAAAACAGCGGTCATTGGCCTGCGCGAATTTGTTGAGCTTCCGCCCGGCTTTAACCCCCGCACGCTCGCACTGGCCAATGAAATCCGCCGTGATGCACGCTACACCCAGGCAGGCAGTGCCGCGCTGGTTGATGTGGCCATGAACAAGCTGCGCACAGGCGGATATACCTACACGCTGGAGCCTGGCGTGTACGGGCAAAACACGGCGGACGAGTTCTGGTTTGACAACAAAGCCGGCTTTTGCGAACACATCGCCTCAAGCTTTGTGATCCTGATGCGGGCACTCGATGTCCCCGCCCGCATCGTGACAGGCTACCAGGGTGGCGAGCAAAATTCTGTCGATGGTTTTTGGACCGTGAGGCAAAGCGATGCCCACGCCTGGGCCGAGGTCTGGCACGAGGGCCGCGGCTGGGTGCGGGTTGACCCCACTTCAGCTGTTTCGCCGGGGCGAACGGGTGCTTTCCAACGGCTGCAAGCACCGCAAAACGTTGTCGGGCAAGCACTGACCAGCCTCAATCCGCGCTTTTCGCAGCAGCTGCGCGCAACCTGGGAAGCCATCAACAACGCCTGGAACCAGCGGGTGCTCAATTACACGCAAGGCAGACAGCTGGATTTGCTAAAAAACATTGGCTTTCAGTCCCCCAGCTGGCAAGACCTGAGCACAGTGCTGATCGGCATCATTGTCGTGGTCAGCCTGCTCGGCGCCGCCTGGAGCTTATGGGAGCGTACACAGCATGACCCATGGCTACGCCTGCTGGGCAAAGCCCGTAAACGGCTTGCCAAAGCGGGGTTTGACAGCACCGCAGCAACGTCGCCGCGCCAACTGGCCGCGCTGTTGAAAACCCACCACAGCACACAGCACGAAGCGCTAATGGGGTGGCTGATGCAGCTTGAAGCGCAGCGTTATGCCGCCTCTGGTTCTGATCAAACTTTCAAACAGCTCAGGCAGCAGTTCAACGGCCTGGTGTGGCCTGCGTAAAATCATCGAATGCGTTTCCAACAACCTGTCATCCGTTATTTAATAGCTATTATTTTAATAGCTATTTACGCCCGTATTACTTGGGCAAAAGAGCTAAAATACCCTCAAATACAGCCGGCTTCAGCAGTTACAGCACCTGGCGGGCCACTTTATGCCGGCCGACCAGAGGTCATGCAGTTCGCTGACGATCTGGCCGCCCGGCGCGGCCTGGACCCAGCCTGGGTACGCACCGCCATTGGTCAGGCACGTTACAGCGCTACCGTGTCCCGCCTGATGCAACCCGCTGCCAAACCATTTGTGAAAAACTGGCGCGTCTACCGTAGCCGTTTTATTGACCCCGTACGCATCGCCGCTGGCGTGAAGTTTTGGCAAGCCAATCAGGCAACCCTTGAGCGAGCTGAGAAAGAGTTTGGCGTACCGGTTGACATCATCGTCGGCATCATCGGCGTTGAAACGATTTACGGCCGCGACACTGGCAGCTTTCGCGTGATGGACGCCATTACTACGCTGGCGTTTGACTTTCCCGCCAGCCACCCGCGCGCCAAAGAACGCAGCGAGTTTTTTAAAAATGAAGTTGAGCAGTTTTTAACCCTGCAAAGCCGCCGGGGTGCTGACCCATTTGAGCCGCGTGGCAGTTTTGCCGGCGCCATGGGTATGCCGCAGTTCATGCCGTCAAGCTGGGCGAAGTACGCGATTGATTTTGATGGCGACGGTACGGTTGATTTGTGGAACAGCCCTGCCGATGTGATTGGCTCGGTCGCCAATTACTTCAAAGCCTTCAACTGGCAGCCCGGTATGCCCACCCACTACCCCGTGAGCTTCGACAAAACCCGTCTGGACATGGACGCTCTGATGGCGCCCGACATTTTGCCCACCTTCAGCACTACCAGCTTTACCGCCAAAGGTGCGGTTCTTGACGCGGCAGGTGCAGCACACACCGGCCCGCTGGCCTTGATTGAACTGCTCAATGGCCCCGATTCACCCCAGTACGTCGCAGGCACAGAAAACTTTTACGTCATCACCCGCTACAACTGGAGCAGCTATTACGCCATGTCGGTGATTGAGCTGGGGCGGGAAGTTGGTTTGCAAATTAGCGGCCGGGTAAAACCTTGACGCTGGTCAATGCTGATTGAGGCTGATCGGCTCAATTCACCCGATCCACAAAGCCAGCCACCAACGCCAGTTGGTCAGGCACATTCAGGGCAGGCGCATGGCCACAGCCTTTAATTTCCACCACTTTGGTTAAACCCAGCGCACCAGGCCCGCGCTGCATCATTTCCTGGGTTGTTTCGCGCAAAACCAAATCAGATTCTGCTCCACGCAGGCAGAGTACCGGGATGCTGATGGCGTCGTAGTGGTTCCAGATCAAATAGTCATCCGGATGTCTGATGAACTGCTGCACCATGGCCGGGTTGTAATGCGGCGTGACGCGGCCATCGGGCAGGCGGCGGGTAGAGCTTTCTGTCAGACGCCGCCACTGCACATCGCTTAAAAAACCGTAAGGCTTGTACACCGTACGAAAAAATGCTTCCAGCTCGCAAACAGTAACAAAAGCTGGTGGGTTGCCCGCGTATGAACGAATTCGGCTGATGGCCGCATCAGCCACTTGCGGGGCGGTATCGTTCAATATCAAGCTTCGGATCCGTTTTTTCAAGCTGGGCTCAAACAAACCAGCCGCACACACCATACCAATCGCTCCGCCCATCGACGTACCCACCCAATGTGCCTGGTCAATGTGCAATTGATCAAACAGCGCTGCGGCGATGCGTGCGTAAAAGGTCAGGCAATACTCGGTATCAGGCAAAGGGCTCCATTGGCTTAAGCCTCTGCCGATCATGTCGGGGCAAATCACGCGGTAGCGCTTAGACAGGTGCGCAGCCAACTCGTCCATGTCGCGCCCAGTGCGGGCCAGGCCATGCCAGGCCACGACCACGCTCTTGTGCTGCGCACCCCAGTCGGTGTAATGAATTTCGCGGCCAGCGCAATTCAGGTAATGTGACGTGAAAGACATGGGGCTGGAGCTTCGGGCAGGTTGCGCAGGTCGCTTATTTCATCAATTTGCCGGTGCTGCCGATCACGGTCACTTCAACATATCGCGAGCCGATACGGTTGCTCGGTGAATAGCTGACAGTGATGCCGCCAGTGTCATAGCTGCCCATCGACTCCAGCGCCTTGACGACCTTGGCCCGCGTCGGGTTGGGTCCAGCTCGGCGCAAAGCCTCAACCAACACCTTGGCACCCACGAACTCTTCAAAGCTGGTGTAGTTGATCAGCTCTTTCGGCGCGTATTTTTTCAGCAGGGTCTGGTACTCACGCACAACCGGCAAATTCGGCATGTATGGGTAAGGAACTACCTGGCTGATTCCCAGACCATGGGCATTCTTGAGTCCGGCAAGTTTGACCAGCTCGGCCGGGTCTACCACCGAAATGTTGTACATCTGGGCGCCTCCACCGCTTTCACGGTAAAGCTTCATGAAGGCCGATGTGGATTTGTTGACCGACACCATGATGATGGCCTGCGCATTGGATGCCTTGATTTTTTTGACTGCATCCTCGACCTTGTCAGTGTTGCGCTCATAACCTGCAGCGACTGCCAATGTCAGATTGCGTTTGGCCAGCGCATTGGTCACACCCAGCAATCCGGCTTTGCCAAAACCATCGTCCTGATACATCACGGCGATACGGTTCATGCCCAGCGTTGTCAACTGCTGCACCATGTGCTCGGCCTCGTCGGCATAGCCCGCGCGCACATGAAAAATCCATGGGTTGAATGGGTTGCGAAGCGACTCTCCACCGGTGTAAGGCGCCACCAGCGCAGCGCCACCAGCATCCAGCACGCCATCTGTCAGCAACTGTGTCACGTTGGCGGTGCCGGCAAAACCGAACAAAGCAACCACTTCGGGCCGGGCCAGCATCTCGCGCGTCAAGCGCACCGTCTCGGCGACTTTGTAGCCGTCGTCCACCACCTCGTGCCGGATTTTTGCGCCATGAATACCGCCTTGTGCATTGATGGCATCGAAGTAAATTTGTCCACCGATCACCATCTGGCGCCCGGTACTGGCCAGCACACCCGACAGCGGTGCCACCTGGCCAATCACCACCTCTTGGGCGGTGGCGGCAGGTGCCACCCAGGCGAATGCCAGCAGTGCACAGGTTCCCCATATTTTCGAAAATATCATGTTTGTCTCCAGTTATTTCTTCAATGAATCCCTGACCGTCGCAGCACGAAGCCGCCCCACAACGCCGGTGGGGAAGTAATAAACAGACAGCACAAACAGCACCCCCAGCCACAGCAGCCAGCGGTCAGGCGACAGCAGCGCGGCCAGCCACGGCAGAGGCGCAGCGGCTTCGCTGCCCAGGCGCAGCAAGTCCTGCAGATAGCTTTGCGCCACCAAAAAAAGCGCCGCACCAATGGCCGAGCCATACATCGTGCCCATGCCGCCAATCACCACAATCAGCAGCACGTCCATCATGATTTCAAACGACAGCGAGGTGTCGGGCCCGTTGTAGCGCAGCCAAAGCGCCAGCATGGCCCCGGCCAGACAGGCAAACAGCGCCGACAAAATACTCGACAGCGTGCGGAACACCACCACCCGGTAGCCGATAGCCTCGGCGCGAAATTCGTTTTCACGAATCGCTTGCAAGACGCGGCCAAAAGGTGAATTGACGATACGCAGCATGGCCAGCAGAAGCCCCAACGCCGCAAAAAACAGCAGGTAGTAGCACAGCAGGCGTCCATCGAGCGACACACCTAAAAAGGGCGTACTCGAAAACTCAAAGCTGGGCGACAGCACCTCGGGCACTTTAAAGCTCAAGCCATCCTCACCCCCGGTAATGTCTGAAAGCTGAGAGGCCAGCGTTAAAAAGGCAGACGCCACAGCCAGCGTGATCATGGCAAAGAAAATCGCCCGCACCCGCAATGAAAACAAGCCCACCAGCAGCGACAGTACAAATGAAATCACCAGCGACGACACCAGCCCCACACCGAGCGCCGCCCAGGTTGGCCCCATGCGTGTGGTGGCAATGGCAATGCCATAAGCCCCAATGCCAAAGAACATGGTGTGCGCAAAACTCACAATGCCGGTGTAGCCCAGCAGCAGATCAAAACTGGCCACCAGCACAATGAAAATCAGTACCTTGGCCGCCACATTGAGTGCCTTGACACCAGGGAAAATAAAAGGCGCAAAAGCCAGTGCAATCAGCAGCAACACCAGCAGCACCGCCAGCACCCGGCTGCGCGGAAAGTCGTCAGAAAGTAGTCTTTTGATCATCGGTTCGCCACCGGGTATACGCCTTGCGGACGCCACAACAAAATCAGCACCATCAGCGCAATGTTTGAAAACAGCGCCACTTTGGGCAGCAAAAACCCGGTGTAGTTGGCCATCAGCCCGACCAGCAGCGCGCCTATCAGCGCCCCGCCGGTTGAGCCCAGCCCGCCAATGATGATGACGATAAAAATCAGCACGTTGACTTGCGCACCCATTTGCGGTGTGACGTTTTGCTGGTACAGGCCCCACATCACGCCGCCCAGCCCAGCCAGTGCGCTGCCCACCACAAACACGCCAACAAACAGGCGCTTGATGCGGTAACCCAGCGACTCGACCATTTCGCGGTCTTGCACGCCAGCGCGTATCAACAGGCCAATCTTGGTACGGCTCAGTACCCATGCGAGTACGGCAAAAACAGCCAGCCCCACCACCACCGCCAGCAAGCGGTATTTTTCAATTGCGGCATCGCCCAACAGCACCGCACCGCGCAGGCCTTCAGGCAGCGGCAGCGCGATTTGCGCTGGGCCCCAGATGACTTTTATCAGCTCTTCACCAATGATCATGCCGCCCATGGTGATCAATATCTGTTTCAGGTGCTGGCCATAAACAGGCCGCACAATAAATCGCTCAAACGCCAGTCCCAGCGCACCCGCCACTGCCATAGCTACCAGCATCGCCGGGAAGATCGCCACCAGGTTGCGCCACAGCTCGGTCGAGCCAGTCCAGTCGCCCATCAGGCCCAGCACGGTGGTGGCCACAAACGCACCGAGTGCAATAAACACACCATGACCAAAGTTCAGCACGTCCATCAGGCCAAACACCAATGTCAGGCCTGAGGCAATGATAAAAATAATCATGCCCATCGCCAGCCCCGCTACCGTCAGCGTGAGCCAGGTTGATGGAGAGCCGATAAAAGGCAACACTGCCAGCGCCAGTACCGGGACCAGCAGCAACGGTTTCCAGTCGAAATAAATGGATTTAAATAATTTCATATCGCCAACCCCAGCAATGACTTTTGCAATTCTTCGTCTTCAGCCAGCGCTTTCATGCTGCCTGCGTGTACCACCCGTCCGTTGTCCATGACGGCCACGTTGTCGCCCAGACGTTTGGCAAAGCTGATGTTTTGCTCGACCAGCAAAATCGTCGTGCCTGTGGCTTTGAGCTGCGCAAACGCATCAATCATGTTGTTGATGATCGCTGGCGCCAAGCCTTTGCTGGGCTCGTCAACGATGAGTAATTCACGTGGCTCAACAATGGCACGCGCCACGGCCAGCATCTGCTTTTGCCCACCCGACAATTTGCCCGCCGGATGATTCCAGAACTTTTCAACTGCTGGAAACAGCGAAAAAATCCATTTCAAACGCACATCATCCATCTGGCTGGCACGCTTGGCATTTCGGGCTGCCAGCAACATGTTTTCCTTAACCGTCAGGTCAGCGAATATGCCCATGTTTTCTGGCACATAGGCAATGTTAAATCCCGCAATCTGCGGTGTGTCAAGCGCGGTGATGTCTTTGCCGTCAAAGGTGATGCGGCCTTTTGACGCATGCCACAAACCCATGATGGTTCGCAGCGTCGTTGTTTTGCCTGCACCGTTGCGGCCCAGCAGCATGGTCAACTGGCCGCGCGCCACCTGCAGGTCAACGCCGTGCAGGATGTGGTACGCGCCGATGTGGGTCTGAACACCCGATAGAGTCAGCAGATTCACGCTCATGTTGTTTTGCTCCTTCCACCTTGAGGGGGAAGGCTGGGATGAGGGGGAGCGCCAAGATGCGCCAAAGCGTCCTTGGGGTTCACCCCAAGGTAAGCTTCTTGCACAACAGGCGATGCAATAACTTCAGCTGGTTCGCCATCGGCCACCAGCGCGCCGTTGTGCAGCACGATGATGCGGTCCGCCAGCTCGCGCACCACGTCCATCTTGTGCTCCACCAGCAATATGGTTTTACGCTTGTCAGCTTTGAGCTGGCGTATCAAATTCAAAATCACGGGTGCTTCGTCAGCACTCATGCCAGCTGTCGGTTCGTCAAACATGAACACATCGGCGTCAAGCGCCATCAGCAAGGCCACCTCCAGCTTGCGCTGGTCGCCATGCGGCAGGCTGGCCACGGTGCTGTGGCGTTTGCTTTCCATGCTGACCGCTGCCAGCACTTCTTCGGCGAGTTGTGTCAATGCCTTATGGTCGCTCCAGATGCTCCACAGGTTCAGCCCACGCAAATGTTTGCCAGTCCGCGCAGCCTGAACGGCCAGGCGCACGTTCTCCAGCACCGACAGGTTGGGGAACAGATTGGTCAGCTGAAAGGCCCGGCCCAGCCCGGCGCGCGTGCGGGCCGACGGGCTCATGCCCGCCAGGTTATTGCCGTTTAGCAGCACCGCGCCACTGCTGGCCTTGATCTGGCCTGAAATCAGATTAAAGTACGTCGTTTTGCCGGCACCGTTGGGGCCCACAATGGCCGTCAGTGTGCCGGGCTGAAAAACGCAGCTGACAGCATTGACCGCCACGTGTCCGCCAAAACGGACCGTGAGATGTTTAGTTTCAAGCATGTATTGACTGTGTAAACAGTGGGAGGGGCGTAGCGATTAGCGGTCAGGCAGGGTGCGCGGCGTACAGCACCCTAGACGTACTCAGGTACGTGAGGATTCCGAGCACCGCGCAACGCGGCATGGCGGCTGCGCAAAAGCCGGGCAGGCTGTTTTAGCGCTTGTTCCTGATGGGAACATTCATTTCTGATGCCGGTATTTCGCGCACCAGCTCAGGCACACCCCAGGCAAAAGACGGGTCTACCTTGATCTTGAAGTGGAACATGCTTTGCATCGCCTGGTGATCTTCCTTGCGGAAGGTCATCTTGCCTTTGGGGGTGTCAAAGCTCATGCCTTCCATCGCGTCAATCAGCTTGTTGGTGTTGGTGTCGCCATTGGTTTTTTTCAATGCGGCAACAGTTGCCATGGCAGCTGAAAAGCCACCTGCCGTGAAAAAATCGGGTGGTGCCTTGAACTGCTTGTAATGCTGAGCCACCATGGCGTCATTGACCGGGTTCTTCGGCATGCCGAAGTAGTAATACGCGGCGCCTTCCATGCCCGGGAATTGCTTGTAGGCAATCATGGCTGGCAAAATGTTGCCGCCACTGGCGATCTCAATGCCGTAGCGCTTCAAATCCATATCGGCAATCTTGAACGGGTTACCGCCCGCCCACAAGATAAAAATAACTTTGCGGCCCGGCTGGTCTTTGAGCTTGTCAATCAACCGCTGACCGCCTGCCGTGAAGTCTGACGTGGCAGGCGGCAAATACTCTTCATGTATCAGCTTGGCTTTTTTAATTGCCTCTTTAAATGCCTTGACGCCATCACGGCCAAAGGCCGAATCTTGGGCCATAACGGCAATCGTCACACCAGCCTTGTCCAGCGCAACGGCGTTGGATATTGCGTCCTGTGAGCTGTTGCGGCCCGTGCGAAAAATATATTTATTCCACTTGTCGCCCGTAATGGAATCAGCCACGGCTGGCTCGACCAGCAGGATTTTTTTGTATTCTTCAGCCACTGGCAACATGGCCAGCGCAACGGGCGATGCGGTCGGGCCAACGGCCAGGTCAACCTTGTCGTCGCCATAAGCGGCAGCCAGCAGGCTTTTGCCCAGGTCAGGCTTTCCCTGATCGTCTTTTTCAATCACTACCAGTTTTTTGCCGGCCACCATCATGGTGCCGCCGGTGGCGTAGTCCAGACCCATCATGTAGCCAGTCGCGGTTTGCTTGCCATAGGCTTCAAGCGGACCAGTCTTGCTGTAAATGTGGGCGATCTTGATTTGCTTGTCCTGGGCAAAAGCCACAGGAGCGGCAAGTGCGCAGGCCAGGCCTGAGAAAAGAGCGGCTCGCGCAATGAAATGCACGGTCAACGTACGACGAATCATGTTTGTCTCCATTTTGAAATAATGTCTGCGAGCTGACACCGCACCAAACGTGCCAATTCGTAAACTGTTGATTTAATTCAAATTTATTCAGGTTTTGCCAGATTGCCTGTTTTTCAGACATTCTATGTCGTCTGATTTGCATACATTATGTATATATTTCAGGCACAGTCAAACAAGCTTATCCAGCCGCTCATACAAGGTCGCACGCGAAATACCCAGCATCTTGGCCGCCAGCACCTTGTTGCCGCCACTGCTGGCCATTGCCGCTGCAATCGCCTGCTGCTCCAGCTCGGCGACTTGTTCAGCCAGCGACCTCAGTAGTTTGTCAGCACTGGGCAACGCTGCAATTTCAGCATGGCGCGCTGCTGGCACCGCCTCAACGTGCGCAATGCCCGATTCACGCAGCACCGCTTGCAATTGCAGCGCGGTGATGTGGTGAGAGTTGCTGCGCATCATGGCTTGCTCCAGCACGTTGCGCAGCTCGCGTATGTTGCCGCGCCACAACTGGACCGACAAAATTGCCAGCGCACCCGCGTCCAGCTCCGGCGGCAGCGCGCCACTGCGCAGCGCCATGTCTTCACCCAGCACCTCAACCAGCGCGGCAATATCGCTTTGCCGCTCACGCAGTGGCGGGACGCGAATCGGCAGTACATTCAGGCGATAAAATAAATCTTCCCTGAATAAGCCGGCGTACATCAGCTTGGTTAAATCCCGTGAGGTTGCGGCAATCACCCGCGCATCAAAGGGCACCAGTTTGTTCGAGCCGAGCGGCTCAATTTCACCTTCTTGCAACGCCCGCAGCAGTTTGGCCTGCAGGGCCAGCGGCATGTCGCCAATTTCGTCCAGAAAAAGCGTTCCGGTATCGGCCAGTTTGAACTTGCCGTCACGCCCCCTGCGGTCAGCGCCGGTGTAAGCGCCCGGTGCCACGCCAAAAAATTCAGCCTCCAGCAGCGTGTCCGGCACAGCGGCAATGTTCAGGCTGATGAACGGCCCTCGCCTGCGGCCTGATGCCGCGTGAATCGCATGCGCCAGCAACTCTTTGCCTGTGCCCGTTTCGCCCAGCAGCAACACCGGGCTGCTGGTCAATGCCGCTCGCCGTGCCTGCCGCTTGACCTCAACCACCGCAGCGCTGGTGCCAACAAAGCTGGCAAAGGTGTACTTGGACTGGCGCTGCCCTGTTGGTTGCAGGCGCTGACTGGCCAGCTCGCGTCGCGCGTCGTCCAGGTCACGCTGGAGCAGCGCAAACTTTCCTACCAGCGGCTGAAGGCTGGTTTCAGCATGGTCAAACAGCACAATGCCCAGCGCACCCATTACTTCGCCCGCGGTGTCAAGCAGCGGGATACGGCTGACGACGAATGTGCCCGCCCGATTCGTCAGCAAGTCAATCAAAATGGGTTTGCCAGTTTCAAGCACCTGGTGCAATTGCGTGTTTTGCACCACGCTGGCCACCGGATGGCCAACAAAGTCGTTCACATTGTCAAAGCCCAGCGCTGGCAAATAACGTTTGTACTGGTCATTGATCCACACCACCCGCGCCTGTCTGTCCACCAGCATCATGCCCTCGCTGGCGTTGGCAAACAGATCAAACATCGATCGCGCCGCCAGCTCCAGAATGCTCTGCGCATCACGCGGAAGGGTGTCGGTTTTGTCCATGGGCGGATGTTACCGCGTGGGGTTGGTGTGCAAACCTGCAGTGCAGAAATTCAGGTAAAAGGATTGCGGTTGAAGCCCTCAACCCGACATCTATCATCTAGCCGATACAAGAAGCACCGCCCCCTAAAAGTGATGCCAGCGCACAAAAACAGGCTCAAATCTTCATCGCACGCTGGCAAGGAGTGGCGCGGACAGAAGCGACTGAACTCTCCCCTTCACAAACCTCTCTTCTGGAGCTTATGGCGTTTCTGGACTTTGGCCGCACCCTGACAGGCGAGCCAATCAAATGGGGTTTTATCACAAGGGCAAGAAAATGATGAGGCCGTATTTTTTTTCTGCAATTGGGCAGCCCCATACAATAAATTTATGCGTAAAGATCCGATCCGTTTAACTGAACTTCGTCGTCAACTGATTCTTGACAGCTCCGTTGAAAAGGCTTACGACGACATCACTAAAATGATGTCCGAAAGCCTTGACGTTCCTATCGCCATGCTCAATTTCATGGATGTCGACCGGGACTGGTTTAAATCTCGTGTTGGTTTTCCATTGACCGAATCACCTGCCCACTCCTCATTTTGTGAATCCTTCTTCAGTTCCGACAAGGATGTCATTGTGGTACCAGACACCCTGCAAAGTGACCAGTTAAGCCAGCATCCACTGGTAACGGGCGAGCCGCACGTCCGCTTTTATGCTGCAGCCCGCCTGGTCGTCAATGGTCAGACGCTGGGCTCGCTGTGTGCTTACGATATGCGGCCTCGCCAATTATTGCCCGAGCAGATTGAACATCTCAAGGCACTGACGCTGGCGGTGGTTGATCTGGTGCAAAGCCGCTCCAAGGTTAAGTAAGTACTCATCAGTTGCTATTTATTTAATAGCGGTTTGCGCCCGTATTCATTGGGATAGAAGCACAAATAATACCTGAAAATAACCTGAAACCTGGTTCTTCAGGCAATTTTTGTCCGCGCTGACCAGCGCTTTGCCAAACGCGGCAGTACCAGTACAGCAAGCACCACAAAAATCAAAATCAGCGACACGGGGCGCTGTATAAACACCACGGCGCTGCCTTCGCCTATAGACATGGCGTTGCGCAATTGCGCTTCAGCCAATGGGCCCAGAATCATGCCGACAATGACCGGGGCGGTTGGAAAGTCAAAGCGCCGCATCACCACGCCCAGCACGCCAATGGCATAGAGCAAAAACAAATCAAAAGCGCTTTGCCGCATGCCGTACACACCCACCGTGGCAAAAATCAAAATGCCTGCATACAAATACGGTTTGGGAATTTTGAGCAATTTCACCCACAGCCCAACCAGCGGCAAGTTAAGTACCAGCAGCATCACGTTGCCGATGTAAAGCGAGGCGATCAGCGCCCACACCAGTGAAGATGACGTGGTGAACAACTGCGGGCCGGGCTGAATGCCGTAGTTTTGAAACGCGCCGAGCAAAATGGCGGTGGTGTTCGAGGTGGGGATGCCAAGTGTGAGCAGTGGAATCATTGCAGCTGTCACGGTGGCGTTGTTGGCGGCTTCGGGCCCGGCCACGCCTTCAATCGCGCCCTGGTTGCCAAACTCATCGGCTACGTCATTTTTGGCCAGTTTTTTCTCGGCGGCGTAGCTTAAAAATGTGGGTATCTCGGTGCCGCCAGCGGGTATGCAACCGAACGGCACGCCAATAGCCGTGCCGCGCAGCCAGGCCGGGATGGACCTGCGCCAGTCCTTGCCCGTCATGTAAACCTTGCTGAGCCTGTTTTGGTCTTCCTTGACCTTGCCTTCGTACAGTACCGCGTAAAGCGCCTCAGCCACGGCAAACAGGCCAACGGCCACCAGCACAATTTCAATACCGTCAAGCAGTTCAGGCACGCCGCCGGTGTAGCGCGCTTGTGCAGAGATTTGGTCCAGCCCGACCAGCCCAGCCGCAAGGCCGATGAACAAAGCGGTCAGCCCACGCAGTGTGCTTTTGCCCAGCACCGCACTCACGGTGGTAAACGCCAGCAGCATCAGCATGAAGTATTCAGGTGGGCCGAGTTTGACCGCGTAATCTGCCACAACCGGCGCAAACAGCGTAACGATGACGGTGGCAATCGTGCCGGCTACAAACGAGCCAATCGCCGCCGTAGCGAGTGCTGCGCCAGCGCGGCCACTCTTGGCCATTTTGTTGCCCTCCATCGCTGTGACCATGCTGGCGGTTTCCCCCTGCGTGTTGAGCAAAATCGACGTGGTGGAGCCGCCGTACATGGCGCCGTAATAAATGCCAGCGAAGAAAATCATTGAGGCAGTTGCCTCAACTTTTACCGTGATTGGCAGCAGCATGGCAACCGCCACCGCCGGGCCAATGCCGGGCAGCACGCCTACGGCTGTGCCCAATGCGCACCCGACAAAACACCACAGCAGGTTAACGGGCGTTGCAGCGGTGGCAAAGCCCTGCATGAGCTGATTAAAAATATCCATAAAGTTCAGGCCTAGAGCCACCCGGTTGATGTCAGACCAGGCAAATTAATTGCCAGGAATTTGGTAAACATCCAGTACACGGGTGCGGCAATGGCCATACCGATCAGCGCGTTTTTAAGCAGCGCGGCGGGTTTGAAATTAACCGTGCCGTCTGACGTGCGCAAGCCCTGTACGGCAAATACAAAACACAGGGTGCAGCTCAATATAAAACCGATGGTGGTGATCAGCGCCGCATTCAACAACAAGCCCGCTGATACCCACGCAAAACCTGACCAGCACGGCGTAAGACCATCAGGCTCGTCCATGGCGCGAAAGCCGCCCGTGCGTGCCTCCCACACCATGAAACCGCCACACACAATCAATGCAATCGACACCAGCCAGGGTAAAAAATTGGGGCCGACACCGCCATAGCCTGCGGCCGAGGGAATGCTGACAGCCCCCGCTGCCAGACCCAGGCCAATCAGCAGCACGCCGCTGGCAACAAACGTTTGCAAAGTTGAGGAGGCTTGTTGTGTCATGCGGTCGTTACACCATGCCCGACTTCACCATCGTCGCCCTGAGACTCGCAAAATCATCATCGACAAACTTGTCAAATGCCGGGCCAGCCAGCACAGCGGCTGTCCAGTTGTTTTTGTCGGAAGCATCCGTCCAGCTCTTGGCTTTGACGGCCTTGAGCACGACGTTGGTCAGCTCGGTGCGCTGAGCGGGTGTGATGCCGGGGGCGCCGTACACGCCGCGCCAGTTACCAATCGTCACATCGATGCCCTGCTCCTTGAGCGTCGGCACGGCCACGCCTTTGAGGCGCGCGTCAGACGTCAGAGCAATCGCCTTCATCTTTCCGGATGCAATGTATTCAGAAAACTCGCTGTAGCCACTGCCGCCGACTGTGACGTTGCCGCCCAAAATAGCTGCTGTGGCCTCACCGCCGCCCCTGAAGGCCACGTAGTTGATCTTGGCCGGATCCACACCGACTGCTCTGGCAATCATGGCCGCAGCAATGTGCTCGGTGGAACCGCGTGAACCGCCGCCCCACTTCACGCTGCCCGGGTCCTTTTTGAGCTGCTCAACCACATCAGCCATCGACTTGTACGGTGAGTTGGCAGGCAATACGAACACGTTGTACTCGCTGGTCAGGCGGGCAATCGGTGTGGCAGTGCTCAGGTTGACGGGCGGTTTGCCGGTAATGATGCCGCCCAGCATGACGGCGCCCATCACCATGATGGCGTTACCGTCGCCTTTGGCACCGTTGACAAATTGCGCCAGGCCCAATGCACCTGCAGCGCCGCCCTTGTTTTCAAACGTCACAGTGCTGGCCGCACCGGACTCCTGCATGGCCTTGCCCAGAGCGCGGCCCGTGGTGTCCCAGCCGCCGCCCGGGTTGGCTGGAATCATCATCTTGATGTTGGCAGCAGCCAAAGCCGACAGGGGAAATGAGGCTGTTGCGCCACCGGCAGCCAGTGCGGCAATAGATTTTAAAAAGGTATCGCGGCGCATAAAAATCTCCTGATGTCAAATGTAGGAACGACTGTGCGATCATGCGCCCCATTCCTGTCAATCGGCTGTCCAAAGTCATAGGGGAAATGCTAGGGTGCAGTCTGTCAATTCGCATTGTGCGAGACAGCACCCATACCGCTTTGACGCTGGCTGACAGTGGGCCAGGCATAGATGCCGGGCTGGCACAGCGCCTCTATCAGCCGTTCTCCGCAGGCCATGTTGCACGCGGCTCAGGCTTGGGACTGGCCATTTGCAAAGAAATTGTGCAGGTGCTGGGGGGCACGATTACCCTGACCAACCGGGTACAACATGGTGTGGTGACGGGTCTTGATGCGACGGTACGGCTGCCTTTGATCGCTTGAGAGCAAAATAAGCGCACATGGAAAAGTTACGCATTGACAAATGGCTCTGGGCCGCACGTTTTTACAAAACCCGCAGCCTGGCGACTGAAGAAATTGACAAGGGTCGGGTTCGCATCAACGACACGGAAGTCAAGCCTGCCAAAGAAGTCAAAGTCGGCGACACGGTGGCATTACGCCAGGGGCCAGTCACACGCACGCTGGTGGTGCGCGGCATCAGCGACAAACGCGGTAGCGCGCCTATCGCCCAGTTGCTGTATGCGGAGCTTGAGGACAGCATCAAACTGCGGGAGCAGCTGGCAGAACGGCATCGCCTGGAGCCCGCCAACAGCCAGGAACATGGCCGCCCCACCAAACGCGACCGGCGCAGCATTGACAAGGTGACTGATAAAAGCTGGGGCAATCGCTGGAGCGCGTCGGCAGATTAGACTGAAAACGCAGCGGGCTACTCTTTTTGTAGCTGGTTGCTCAACTATTCATTGGGCTCAGGCACTAAAATTTAAAAAATCGCTTCAGCTGTTCTTTTGGCTGAAACGGCCCTTTTGGATAGCCAGAGACTTACAGCGCGGGCTTGTCGGTTGGCGCTTTCAGGATGGCTTTCAGGTCAGCAGACATCGGCAAAGCCAGGTTCACACCCTTTGGCACGATGGGTGACTCAAACCATTTGGTGTACAGCTTGGCAAATTCCCCCGACTTCATCATGCGGTTGATGGTGCCATCCACCAGCTTTTTGAACTCGGGGTCGTCTTTTCTCACCATACAGGCGTAGGGCTCAACTTGCAGCGAGTCACCCACGACTTCAAGCGATGCCGGGTTTTTGGAGTTCGCTCGCAGGCCAAACAACAAGATATCGTCCATTGCAAAAGCTACTGCGCGGTCGCTTTCAACCAGCAGCAATGAGTCGTCATGGTCTTTGCCCAAAATCAGTTGCATGTCGAGATTTTTCTCGCTGTTGTACTTGCGAATGACCTGTGCATTGGTGGTGCCTGTTGTGCTGGCTACAGTCTTTTTGGCCAGGTCTGAATAGTTTTTAATGCCTGATGACTTTTTAACCAGCAAGCGCGTGCCGGTGTAAAAAATGTTGGTGCTGAACGTCACGTCTTTGGCGCGCGTAGAGTTGTTGGTGGTTGATCCGCACTCCAGGTCATAGGTACCGTTAACCAGCAGCGGGATGCGGTTTTGCGAAGTAACCGGCATGTAGGCAATTTGCAGGTCAGGTTTTTTGGTTTTCTTGCGCACGTCGTCAATGATGGCTTCAGTCAGCTCGACTGAAAATCCCACTGCCTTGGTGGAGCCGATCAGGTAACTGAATGGTACCGATGCCTCGCGGTAAGACACGGTAATTTTGTTGCTGTCGGTGATTTTTTTCAGCGTTTGGGCGCTGGCACTTGTTGCGATCACGCCTGTACACAGCAAAGCAGCGGTCATCAAGGTAGAAATTTTCATGAAAATCCTTTGAAGTAAAACTTCGGGGTGTGAAGTAAATGTCAGTTGTCACTCGCAACGCCAGTGTATGAAGACTGTGCGACTCGGGTCATGTATTTTCACGGTAAACCCATGACAAAAACTCATGACATTCCCGCATCGCCAGCACACGTTCAGGTCATAACCCTGCGTCATGGGTAGGGGTTATTTGGCATTGTTCAAAGCCTTCATTGATTCGTAAAGTCGTGTTTTTGAATTGCAGGAGTTGCGATGCGTGTGTGTGTGCTGGGTGCCGGTATTGTGGGTTTGGCAACTGCCTATGAGCTAAACCGTGTTGGCCATGACGTGACGGTCATTGACCGCGCCCAGCCGGGCAGCGGTGCCAGCGGCGGTAACGGCTCGCAGCTCAGTTACAGCTACGTGCAGCCTCTGGCTGACCCGGGCATCTGGGCACAACTGCCCAAGCTCCTTTTGTCGCCCTCGTCACCGCTAAAGATTCGACCCCAACTCAATGTGCATCAGTGGCGCTGGGGTTTGCAGTTTTTGGCGGCTTGTAATGCAGCTACTTCACGAAGCACTACAGTTGCACTTTTGCAACTTGCCTTTGAGAGCCGGCAAGGCTTTGACGCCATGCTGGCCAAAGAGCAGTTGGCGGTTGATTTTTCAAGCACCGGGAAGCTGGTGCTGTTTTCTACCCTTGCCTCATTTGCTGCCGCACAACAACAGATGCTGCTGCAACGCGAAATGGGCAGCGTGCAAGAGGCCGTCAGCGCGCAACGCTGTGTGGATATTGAACCCGCACTGGCCAGCTACCACCGGAGCATCATCGGCGCTATCTACACGCCAAGTGAATGCGCAGCCGATTGCCAGAAAGCCTGCGACAGTTTGCAGGCTTTGCTTACACAGCGCGGTGTGCGATTTTTGCTTGGCACACCGATTGAACACATCAACGTTTCGGGGTCAAAAGTCGTCGCTGTCAAAACGGCCCAGGGCGACATTGAAGCCGACCAATATGTAATGGCTCTGGGCGCAGCATCAGCGCCCATGGCTCGTTCGGTAGGTGTCAACCTGCCAATTTACCCACTTAAGGGTTACAGCATCACGGTAGATGTTGATAAAGCGCCTGGAGCAGCACCCGTCGTCAGCGTGACCGACAGCGCCCGCAAGGTGGTGTTCGCCCGCATTGGCTCACGTCTTCGGGTGGCGGGCATGGCCGAACTTGCAGGTTACGACACGCAAGTTGTGCCCAGGCAGATTGACTCACTCAAGGCATCAACCCAGGCGTTGTTCCCGCTTTGCAACCAGTTTACCGAACTGCATCCCTGGGCAGGCCTGCGCCCCGCGACACCCACTGGCCTGCCTCTGATCGGCAAACACCTTCAAGGACCTGCCAACATGGTTTTCAATGTCGGCCACGGTGCGCTGGGCTTTACGCTGGCGTTTGGGTCTGCGGCCCGGATCGTCAAATTGATTGCTTGAACTTCAGAGCCTGCTCAAAACACTTCACAAACGCCCTGACTGCCACTGAACCAGGCTTGCCTGCAGGCAACAGTGCATTGATCGGCACAGGCAGCAGAGGTTGCAAGTCCAGCACGTCAACGCGGCTTGGGTTGGCTGATGCAGCGGTGCAGGTGTCTACCAGCGCGACACCCAGGCCGTGATGGGCCAGTGCGAGTGCTGAATGGTAGGTTTGCACAGTGATGTCGAACTTCAAACCCACGCCCGCCTCGCGGCTTGCCTGGTTCAAGACCCGGCCCACCGGGTCTTGCGCATCCAGGCCAATCACTGGCACCTTTTCAAGTTTGGCCAGTTCGGCCAGCGTGATCTGACCGCGCTTTAAAAAACGTGTTGCCAGCATGCCTTTGGGCGCAATGCACACCATGCGGCCGTTGGCCAAATGCTCCTGCACCAAAGCTGAATGCACAGCCGGGCTGAACAAAAAACCCACATCGGCTTCTTGCAGCACCAGCGCCGCCACAATTTGAGGTGAATGCAGCGCCTTGATGGTGATGGCTACATCAGGGTACTTGATGCGAAACAATTTGATGGCATGTGGCAGGATTTCATAGCTGAGCGCGAGCACCGTTAATATGCGCAGCTCTTTGGCGCTGTCACCTGCTTTTAAATTGGCAGCCAGCCGCTGCACGTTATCCAGCTGGGCAAACAACTGCTCAATAATCGGGTAAAGCGTTAACGCTTCAGACGTTGGCAACAGCCTGCCCTTGACACGCTGAAACAGCGCAAAACCCAGTTGCAGTTCAGCGTGTTGCAAGATACGGCTGACGGCTGGCTGCGTGACATTGATCAGCCGCGCCGCACCACTGACACTGCCCGCCAGCATGACAGCGTTAAAGACTTCGATATGGCGCAGGCGCATGGATGTGGCTTGAAAATGTGAGCAACATTAATTATGAAGCCTTACCCGACAAGCCAGAATCCTTGCTGTGGTCCATGAACCAGATTTTATCAAGCCATATTTGATCCATATCATTGAACTAACGCAGCATTTGGCGCTTAATCATCAGGTTCTTATTAATTGACTCACTTCACAGGAGATTTTTATGACCAGAAATGTAGGCGGTATTGACCGCATCTTGCGCGCTGTCATTGGCGTAGTTCTTATTGGCCTGGCCGCTACCGGAACTGTTGGCTGGTGGGGCTACCTTGGCTTTTTACCGCTGGTTACGGCAGCTATGGGTTGGTG
>JAYVEE010000134.1:0-4854 GCA_043749005.1 Polaromonas sp.
AAGGCGCGTGACGACACGATCCAGTTCAGTATTGGCATCGGCCAAACCCGCCAGGTCACGCTCATCGATGATGGCGGTCGCAAATCGGGGTTCGGCAAAGATCATCACGCCTGCGGCGGATTGGATCAAATGCGCACAAGTTCTTGAGCCGACCACTAGGAAAAAGGCATCCTGAATTTTGCGGTGCAGCCAAATAATGCCTGTCAGACCGCAAAACACTTCGCGTTGACCTCGCTCTTTCAGTACTGGCGCATCCGCACAGCCGACAGCCGCTGTGCTGCGAATCGGTATCACTGCATTCATGCCGCAATCCTCTGGCCGGCAAGTGCAGTCTGCTGTGCTTGCCCCAGTCTTGCAGCGCGCAGCTTCAAAACAAACTGCACGGCGTTCACCACATAAGCCGTGTAGGCCGCCAAAGCCAGATACATCAGCGTGTCAGTTCCCAAGGTGCCCGTCAGCAAAGCCACAAGGTACGCAGTGTGCAGCGCCAACACCAGCATGCTGAACATGTCTTCCCAGTAAAAAGCCGGGGCAAACAGGTAACAGTCAAACACCACCTTTTCCCAAATGCAACCTGTCACCATGATGACGTAAAGAGCAAAAGTTTTCACCACGACTGAGCCGATAGCCAAACTTTGCCCTTCGCCTGTTGCCAGAAACCGCATCACCAGCGCCAGGCTGATCAAAAATATTAAAAACTGCACCGGCGCGAGCACACCTTGCACCAGCGTCCATGCAGAAGTGTCACGGCGCTGGCGCTGCTCTGGTGTGTAAAGCGGCGGTTGCTTTGTCTCGTTAATACTCTGCATGCCCTCAATTTAACTCTCATTTTTCAATGTGTCAACTTTTATTGACGTAAATTGAAATTGACAGATGATTCGATCTTGGTTGTCGAGCCGACAGATTCATTGAAAGCCTAAAAAACCAAAAACTGAGTGAAAACTAGGTAAAGACTAGGTTGACCAAAACGGATTCAGCATGTACAAGCGCAGATTGGACAACTAGACGAGACGGCAACTGCTTCCACAACTATTCTGATGCCAGTATTAATGGGCACCATTTTGGTGCTGAATTTTGTATTCGCATGTGGTACTTGTTGGCAGCAGCGTAAAAATGCATCAATATCGTTTGGTTTTACAGCTATTAAACCCTCACGGGTTTTAAAAGGTAGATGCGAGGAGACAAACCAATGAACGCTTATATCAATATCCGGGCTTTCGCCGCTGGCGAGGTGGGTCCGAGTAACCAGCCTGGCAATTTTGAAGCCACCAGCGATAGCTATACCGAAGGAAGTCAGGCGTTGGCTCGTTTGGCTACTGATGCAAACCGCGAGTCTGTTGAACTGCGGCTGGCTGTGCTGTCCAGAGCCATTGAGCACGAAATCATCCCGCGTTTGATGCTGGCCCATCCAACGACTAACGACTATTTGAGCGTATTGCCATCGTCAAGCCCCCAAGTCAGCGCTGATGACGTCACTGCGTTTGCCAAACTTGTCTTGGCACCAGACGAAAATGTAGTTCACGCATGCATCGAAACCATGCGAAACAGCGGCATTTCCGTGGAAACAATTTATACCGATCTCCTGGCGCCCGTAGCCAGATATTTGGGCAAGCTGTGGGAAGAAGATCTGTGCGACTTTACTGAAGTCACACTGGGCTTGGGCACATTGCACCAAGTGCTGCGCGAATTGAGTCCCGCCTTCAGCCAATCCAATCACACAACCAACGGTCGGCGTGCTCTTTTGTTGCCTGCGCCAGGCGAGCAACACACCTTTGGATTAGTCATGGTGTCCGAGTTTTTCAGGCGCGCTGGCTGGGATGTAGGTGGCGGGCCATGGGAGGCAGGTGCTGACCCGGTTATGATGGTAAGCAGTGAGTGGTTTGATGTGGTGGGGTTTTCTCTGGGTGATGTGACCCGCCTAGATGCCTTGGCTGAATGCATCAAGCAGATCCGGCAATTTGCGCTGAACCCTTCCATCAGCATTCTTGTCGGCGGCCCGCTGTTTCTTGCGCATCCCGAATATGTTTCTTTTGTCAATGCAGATGCCGCCTCCACCGATGGTGCGCAGGCGCCTACATTGGCTGCACGTCTGGTAGCTGCACAATCGCTTGAAAAACGCGAATTTAGCTACCTGCGTAAATCAACGCTTACTTAATGACTGCCACCCTTCAGTTGACTAAAAAAAATGTTCTGGGGCATTTTGATCAACCCGAACTGTTTTTAGCAGGACTGGATGCAGACACCGCTGCGTCGCTGATTTCTGCTGCGGCTGATGTTGCACTCATTCTGGACGAGGCGGGGGTTATTCAAGACATGGCTTTTGCCAGCGATGAGCTCAAGCAACATGGAGACCTCGACTGGCTTGGCAAGCCCTGGCTTCAAACGGTAACGGTTGAAAGCCAGCCCAAAGTCCATGAAATGCTTAAAGAAGCTGCCCACGGCGGCAGCACAAAGTGGCGGCATATAAACCACCCTTCTGCCAACAAAGCTGATCTGGCACTGTCTTATACGATCGTGCCGGTCACGCGGGAGGCCGGCCAACGGCATTCAGTCGCATTTGGCCGTGACTTGCGCTCGCAGGTGGCATTGCAGCAACGGCTTGTCAGTGCGCAATTGTCAATGGAGCGCGACTATTGGCGTTTGCGGCACGTCGAAACCCGCTACCGTCTGTTGTTTCAAGTGGCTTCTGAAGCCGTATTGATTCTTGACGCTACGTCCGAAAAACTCGAAGAGGCTAATCCTGCAGCCTACGCGTTACTCGGTGACAAGGCACGTACGGCTGGCTGGACGTTTGCAGAAAGCCTTGATTCACTCAGCGTGCCGGGTGTTCAGCAGTTGTTCACCGCGCTGCGCAGCAATGGGCGCGCTGAATCAATCACGGTGTGCTTTGCGGGTTCGCCCGAAGTTTTCTCGCTGTCCGGCTCGCTGTTTCGGCAAGAAAATTCAACTCACCTGCTGGTGCGGATCAACGCTACCCAGCCTCTGAATGCATCAGGTGAAAACAGCAGCACGCAGTTGCTGATGAAAGCACTCGAAAATGCGCCCGACGCTTTTGCCATGACTGACATGGACGGCCGTGTGATTTCAGTCAACCGCGCTTTTCTTGAACTGACGCAACTGGCCAGCGAAGCACTGGTGCGTGGCGAGTCGCTGCAAAAATGGCTGGGTCGCAGCGGCGTGGACATGAATGTGTTGGTGTCCAATCTCAAGCAACGTGGCACTGTACGTTTGTATGCCACCACTGTGCAGGGTGAATATGGCGCCAAGGCGGACGTCGAAATTTCAGCTGTATCTGTGACAACAGCTGAACAGTCCTGCCTGGCCTTCACCATTCGCGATGTAGGCAGGCGCTTGATGGATGAGACCCATGCGGTCAGCAAAGATATGCCGCGCTCACCAGGCCAGATGACCGAGCTGGTCGGCCGTGTGCCACTGCGCGACATTGTGCGGGAAACAACAGATCTGATTGAAGAGCTGTGCATCGAAGCTGCGCTCGAGTTGACGGGAGATAACCGGGCTGCCGCGGCCGAAATGCTCGGACTGTCGCGCCAAAGCCTGTATGTCAAGCTCAGGCGCTTTGGCGTCGGTGATGCCTTGTCTGACGCACCCGCTTAGGTTTTGATCAGATAGCGTTTCCGGGTGCGCTGGCTCCTGGCTGGCAAAGCATTTCAAGCTGCTGGCGATTGATACCCAAAATGGTTGCAGCCTTGTTTAAATCAGCGCCAGCGCGCTCCATCGCCATATGAATGAAATTGCGTTGCAGCATGTCTGCTGCACGGCGCATCAGTTCTGGTAACGCCTGGCTGCCAACCTGATCACACAATACCTTCATGGCAGCCTGGACTGGCTCTACTGTTGCATCCAAACCACTGGTGGACGCAGGCGCGAGGCGCACGCTGAACCCGATACAAGGCGGATCAATTTCACTGAGTAATGTTGCTGCCACTTCAATCGGTTTGAGCAAAGCGTTACCCAGTAATAACTGCGACTGCGCAAATTCAGTCATGCCGTCCTGGCGTACTTGATACAGCAGCGCGCTGAACGGCTGGTCAGGCAAGCTGATCCAGTCTGACAGTGGCCTGCCCCGTACCGATGCCTCGGTGCTGGCTTCCACCAACTTCAGAAATGCCGGGTTGGCCACCAACACACATCCGTCAACATCAGTCACCGCAACGCCTTCGGTGGCGCTGTCAACCAGGCGTGCCAGTGTGGCGCCCAGATCGCTGGAGGTTGCCAATTGCTCCGTGCTGCGAATGCGCACCAGCAGCTGATAGGTGTCCAGTGCCTTGAAAGGCGTCGCTGTCACGCTGGCACTGCGCACTTTACCCCTGAGCAATCCTCGCGTTTCCGTCGATTGGCCGGAATCAAGCGCAGCTTTGAGGCCTGCGTTGACAACATGCCGCGAGTCGCGCTCAAATGCAAAATCGGCACCCTGACCAACGACCTGTGCGGAGGTCAGGTCAAACAAATCAGTAGCACTCTGGTTGGCCTCAACAATACAGAGCGTTGCTCCGTCAACCACAATGACGGCATCTGTTGCGACCTGGAAAAGCAAACGGTATCTAGCCTCAGACTGGCGCGCGCGACTGTAGTTGCGTTCCATTTCCTGTTGCGCGCCAATAAACCGCTGCTGCAATGCTGCGCTGATTCCCAAGTCACGACCCACTGCCAAAATAGGCCCGTCTGCGCCCAGTCTCATGGCTGTGTAGGCTACCGCCACAGTCGTGCCATTGCCTGATATGTGATTGACTTCGCGCTTTCGCGTTGCACGATCTGGCGTAGCCTCGGCAATCAGGCGCTCCAGCTTGGCCTTGCTTTCCAGGGTAACAGTGTCTGTCCAGCGCTGGCCAATCC
>JAYVEE010000135.1:0-4820 GCA_043749005.1 Polaromonas sp.
GCCCAAATCAACCCCAAAGTAGCCCGAATCGTCGTGCCATTTGCCCCGGGTGGCGTGCAGGACTTGCTGGCACGTGCTTTGTCTGTTGAGTTGGGTTTAGCCCTGGGCCAGACTGTCATCATTGACAACAAACCTGGTGCAGGCGGCACACTTGGTACAGGCTTTGTGGCGAAGTCAGCGCCCAACAGCGGCGCCATGGTGCTGTCAGGCGCCAGTCACAACATTGCCGGCAGTCTTTACAGCAAGCTGGCTTATGACCCGCAAAAAGATTTTGCGCCCCTGGCCCACATCGGTACCGCCGACTATGTACTGATGGTTCACCCCGATGTGCCAGCCAGGACAGCAGCAGAGTACATCCGCCATGCCAAAGCCAGCCCCGGAAAAATGAACTACGCCACTGCAGGCGTGGGCAGCGCTACCCATTTATCGATGGCCTACTTCAACGGTTTAGCGGGCATTGACGTGGTGCATGTGCCGCTGAAAGCCACGGGCGAAGCCATCAACGAAGTCATTTCAGGTCGCGCACAGGCCGTGATTGCAGCCAGCATTGGCGCCCTGGCTTTTGCCAAAGACAGCCGCATACGGCTGATTGGTGTGACATCACCCAAGCGCTCCAAATATTTGCCAGAAGTGCCAACGATTGCTGAAAGCGGCTTGCCGGGCTACCAGTTTGACTCGTGGTTTGGCTTGCTTGGCCCGTTAGGTACGCCAGCTATTGAGGTCAATCGCGTCAACGCAGCGATGGCTACCGTTTTAAAAGATCCGGTCGTTCTGGCGCGATTGGACAAGCAGGGAATTGAACCGTTGGCTATGAGTAACGTCGATTTCGCCAAACTGCTGGCCACCGACTATGAGCGCATGGCCAAGGTCGTCAAGGCATCTGGCGCCAAGCTTGAATGACCGCCCTGATGTGGCGTGCATCAATGGGGGCATTTGCCATGCTGCTTGTGCAATCCGTACACGGGCAAGACCTTTTTTCAAAGCTGTCAGCCGGGCAGGCCTTGCCCAAAGACTTTCGCATGGTGGCCTACCCGAATGTCAAACCGAACCAGTTTGCACTGGTGACCGATGAGGGTAAGACCGTTTTAAAGGTGGACTCCAGCAACAGCGCGGGCAGCATGGCCGTGCCAGTGGCGCTGCTCGGTGCGCAGACTAGCACCACGCTGCAATGGCGCTGGAAGGTAGACCGCCTGCTGGATAAAGCCGACATGGACGAAAAACTGGCGGACGACCATTCAGCGCGGCTGTATGTTTTTTTTGACGTGCCACTTGCGTCGCTGCCCCTTGCGGACCGCACCAAAATTAAATTAGCCCGCAGCATTTCGGGCATTGACGTACCCACCGCCGCCTTGTGCTACGTGTGGGACAACAAGCACCGCGTGGGCTACACAGCCTGGAGCCCGTTTACCCGGCAGTTGCGCAAAGTGGTGCTGCAAAGCGGGCCTGGCGCGATAGGCCAGTGGCGCCTTGAGGCGCGTGACGTAGCAGCTGACTTTAAGGAAGCTTTTGGTTTTGATGCGCCTGCCATCACCGGTATTTCTGTCGGCAACGACACGGACAACACCGAAGACCGCGTCACCAGCTGGTTTGGTGATGTAAGTTTTAAAAAGTAGCTTTTTGCGACAGCCAACAGCAACCCTGCGCCCGGCGCGTTAAAAGGTGGCACGGGCAGGCGTAATATGTCGTTTTTTTGCTTTTAAAAAAACCTTGCATGAAACGTCTCCTCACATTTGTTGCCGCGGCCTGCCTGCTTGCAGCTTGCGCCAGCGCCCCAGCACCCTTTGTGTACAACCCGCCAGCCCAGCTCGAAGGGTCATCGGGCTACACCGCCAAGCCCGGCTGGGCAACCAAAACATTCGCTGTCGCTGCCGCCAACCCGCTGGCGACTGACGCAGGCTTGCAGGTGCTACGCGCAGGCGGTTCGGCCGTTGACGCGGCCGTGGCGGTACAGATGGTGCTGACGCTTGTAGAACCACAATCCAGCGGCATTGGCGGCGGCGCATTTATGCTGCATTCAACGGGTAGCAAGGTTGAGGCTTTTGATGGCCGCGAAACAGCTCCCGCTGGTGTGGATGAAAAATTATTTGTCGGCGCTGATGGCAAGCCGATGGCGTTTTATGACGGTGTGGTGGGTGGCCGTGCGGTGGGTGTGCCGGGCGTCGTCAAAATGCTGGAAGTTGCCCATAAGCAATATGGCAAGCTGCCGTGGTCACAGCTGTTCCTACCGGCAATCACGCTGGCTGAAAGTGGCTTTAAAGTCAGTCCGCGCCTGGCCATGCAGCTAAAAAGTGATGCGCATTTAAAGAAAGACCCAGCCGCTGCAGCGTACTACTTCAAGCCTGATGGATCGTCGCTTGAGGCGGGTGAACTGCTTAAAAATCCGGCTTTGGCCGATGTGCTGCGTCAAATCGCGTCGAGGGGCGCGGGTGCAATACATGAGGGCAGCATTGCCCAGGCCATGGTCAATAAAGTGCAAGGGCACCCCACAAATCCTGGCAAACTGGCCATGAGCGACCTGGCGGGCTACCAGGTAAGAAGGCGTGATGCGATTTGTTCTGATTACAGTGCTGCGCACTCCACCTATCTCCTGTGCGGCATGCCGCCGCCAAGCTCTGGCGCCATCGCCGTGGGGCAAATTTTGGGCATTTTAGCCAACACCAATGCTGCCAACTTGCCCCCTGTAGCAGGCATGAGCGGCGTGACCGGCAGCGTTATGGGATCGGCTCAAACCCCATCTGCTGAGTGGCTGCACCTGTATACAGAGGCATCGCGCCTGGCTTTTGCAGATCGTGGTCAGTACTTGGGTGACCCTGATTTTGTGACGGCACCCGGCGATAACTGGATGAGCCTGCTGAATCCAGCCTACCTGGCAGACCGCGCTAAATTAATCGCTCAGCAAGCCGGCGGCCAAAGCATGAAAACGGCCAAACCCGGCGTCCCTGGCTTGGCTAAAGCGGCTTACGCGCCCATGCCTGATCAGCCCGAACACGGCACATCGCATATCAGCATCATTGATGCCTTTGGCAACGCAATTGCCATGACGTCGACGGTTGAAGATGCTTTCGGATCGCGCCAGCTGACCGATGGCGGCACAGGTAAAGCCGGCGGCTTTTTGCTCAATAACCAATTGACTGACTTCAGTTTTGCACCGACTGACACGGAAGGCATATTGATTGCCAACCGTGTGCAACCAGGCAAGCGACCGCGGTCATCCATGGCGCCTACGCTGGTGTTTGAAAAGGAGACTGGACAGATCGTGATGACCGGCGGCAGCATGGGTGGCGCGCTGATCATTCACCATACCGCCAAGCTGCTGTATGGCACGCTGAACTGGGGTCTTAACGCCCAGCAAGCGATTGACCTGCCCAACTTTGGCTCATTAAACGGCCCGAGCCTACTGGAAGAAAATCGATTTTCACCCGCGACAGTAGAGGCCCTGAAAGCGCGTGGCGCTGAAGTGCGCGAGATGAATATGAACAGCGGCCTGCAAGCGATTCAGAAGACTGACAAAGGCTTTTTTGGAGGCGCAGATCCGCGCCGCGAAGGCGTTGTGTTGGGGGATTGAGAATTATGGGTATTTAAATAACTGTCAAGGCTGTGGTGAGAAATATCCAAATGCAGCTTCTTCATCCATTTTAGCGGGGCAGATATGTCATCCGCCGTGACCTTATTGGGCAACGTGGCAGCTGATCTGGCTTTTGACCTCTACATCGCTGGAATTCCAACTAAATACATTTTTTCGAGTGCCGAATGTACTGCGAACCGAACACGTATGTACTTCGGTTTTGTCCGATATTCATTGCTCGTTGGCCTTGACTATTCTGAGATTATTCCAATTACGCCTGAAGACAACTGCATGTAAGGTGCCTCCTACAATCGCGGACATAACAACCGCAGACTGAGTAAATTAAAGTAAGCTCGTCAAGAATTTTTATAGTACGTTCGGCTTATACTTGCTGTAAGCAAACGAAACCACCACATCATGAGAACGTCGTCCCCTTTAAATTCAGACACCAAAGTTGATCAGGCCGTGAGAATAATCAGCATGGCAGTTAAATGACATTCATGAGCCCAGTAATGTGGTTGATTGCAGTGGTGGCAGCTTTGGCTGGGATGGCTTTTGGCGCTGTAATTCGATCGCTAGGCATGCGGTGGATTGCAAAAAAGCAGAGAAGAATTCCCCTTCATTGGCCGCTAAAACCACGGCTGGTTGCCAACACAGAAGAGCAAAGAGTGTGGGTGTGGATGAACAAAGTCTTTTTTGACCATCATCTATTGCTCAAGCTACCGGTCACACGATTCACCTTGCCGCAATCGCAAGACGAGGGGAAACATTGGTTTAAGTTACTAAGTAGCGTTTACTGCACTTTCACAGTCTGCACGCCAGGAGGGCGTGTCGTCGGTTGCGTGGATGTTCCAGGATCTGCGGGACTGTCTCGCGGCAACCGGCAACTCAAACTGACGCTTTTATCGCATTGCGGAATTGCATATTGGGTGATCCGATCAAACAGTTTGCCAACATCGACAGAAATACGTGAAGAATTTCTGGGCGATGCAGGCAGCATAGTAAGCTCCACTGGAAAAGAAGAAGAAGCTATAAAAGCTATCCGGCTCAAGCTTCAGACCTCTCTCAAACATAAGAGGCGACAACGTAGCAAAGAAGCTTTGCTAGATAAAGCCGGGGATCCAGGCAACAGCTACGATGCGGTTCGCGCATACACCGATAGCAGCTACGGTTCAGGCGGCGAAAACTGGCAACAAAATAACTCGTTTCTGGGAGCGCTTGACAGCCGCACTGGCGATTTGCGTTGACATCTCAC
>JAYVEE010000136.1:0-14616 GCA_043749005.1 Polaromonas sp.
GCGGTGTCTGAAAAAGCCAAGGCCAAGTACGCCAAACAGTTTGCCAAGATCAACCTGTTCAGCATTGACACCGCATTTGGCGGCTGGGCCAAAGCCGACAAGGAGCACTTTGCCGATAACGCTTCTTTCGACCAGATCTACACAAAAAAATAGGTTACCTGCATGCTTGAGAAATCAACCCGGCGCTCAGCCAAGCGATCGCGCCGGGTATTGCCCGGCTTCAGGCTGACGCTGGGCTACACGCTGTTTTACCTGAGCCTGGTGGTGCTGATTCCCATGTCGGCATTGTTTTTTAAAACCTTCAGCTTGAGCTTCGATGAATTCTGGGCTGCTGTCACCTCTGAGCGCGTGATGGCGTCCTACCGCCTGACGTTTGGCGCTTCGCTGATCGCTGCGCTCGTCAATCTGGTGTTTGGCCTGCTGCTGGCGTGGGTGCTGGTGCGCTACAACTTTCCGGGCAAGAAAATCGTTGATGCGCTGGTTGACCTGCCGTTTGCGCTACCCACTGCGGTGGCCGGCATATCGCTGACCGCCCTGTTGGCTGGCAACGGCTGGGTGGGCCAGTACCTGGAGCCGTTGGGCATTCAACTGGCGTTTGTGCCCGCAGGGGTGGTGATAGCGCTGATTTTCATCGGCATTCCTTTCGTGGTGCGCACCGTGCAGCCAGTTCTGGAAGATTTTGAAAAAGAACTGGAAGAAGCTGCAACCTCGTTAGGGGCCGGCCGCCTGCAGATCTTTACCAAAGTCATCCTGCCGCACATTGCACCGGCCCTGTTGACCGGGTTTGCCATGGCCTTTGCGCGTGCGATTGGTGAATACGGCTCGGTTATTTTTATTGCTGGCAATGTGCCGCTGGTGTCTGAAATCACGCCCCTCATCATCATTGGCAAATTGGAGCAGTACGACTACGCAGGCGCGACCGCTGTGGCAGTGGTCATGCTGGTCATCTCATTTGTGCTGCTGCTGGTCATCAATGCGCTGCAAGCCTGGCAGCGACGCAGCACGGGGGCGCCTGTATGAAACAAGCCCCCACGCTTGTCGCTTCGCGTGCCTCTGGCGGTACGCTGCCCCTTGATGCGAAACAGGGGGCTGAGCTTGCTAGGGGCGGCCCGTCGCGGCGCTCTTCCGTTACGTCACGCGCCGCAAATTTGAGCACAACCGAGGCTGTGTGGGTTCGCTACAGCCTGCTGGGGCTGGCGCTGCTGTTTGTGGTGCTGTTTTTAATTTTGCCGCTGGCCGCCGTATTTACCGAGGCGCTGCGCAAAGGCTTTGGTGCGTACCTGGCGGCGCTGCAAGAGCCTGACGCTTGGAGCGCCATCAAACTCACATTGATCGTTGCCGCCATCACCGTACCGATGAATCTGGTGTTTGGCGTATCGGCGGCCTGGGCGATTGCCAAATATGAGTTTTGGGGCAAGTCGTTTTTAACCACGCTGGTCGACCTGCCGTTTTCAGTTTCGCCGGTGGTGGCAGGTTTGATTTACGTGCTGATTTTCGGCGCGCAGGGCTGGTTTGGCCCGTGGTTGATGGCGCATGACATCAAGATCATTTTTGCCGTGCCCGGTATTGTGCTGGCTACCGTGTTTGTCACGTTCCCCTTCATCGCTCGCGAGCTGATTCCATTGATGCAGGCACAAGGCAATGACGAAGAGCAGGCCGCCATTGTGCTGGGCGCTACGGGCTGGCAAACCTTCTGGTACGTGACGCTGCCCAACATCAAGTGGGGACTGATTTACGGCGTGATTTTGTGCAACGCGCGCGCCATGGGCGAGTTTGGCGCGGTGTCGGTGGTGTCTGGCCACATTCGCGGCCAGACCAACACAGTACCGCTGCACGTCGAGATTTTGTACAACGAATACCAGTCGGTAGCCGCGTTTGCTGTGGCGTCGCTGCTGGCGATTCTGGCGCTGGTCACGCTGGCCATTAAGTCGGTGGCCGAGTGGCGGCATGAGGCCGAGATGAAAGCCGCTGCAGCTCTGCCGCCTGAGCGCCCCACCGATGAAATGAAAAGTTGAGAAGAAAAATATGAGCATTGAAATCCGCAACATCAGCAAAAATTTTGGTACTTTCAAAGCACTGGGCGATGTCAGCCTGGATATTGAATCAGGCGAGCTGGTCGCGCTGCTCGGCCCGTCAGGCTGCGGCAAAACCACGCTCCTGAGAATCATTGCGGGGCTGGAAGCGCCTGACCAAGGCAGCATCCACTTCAGTGGTGAAGACACCACTGAAGTGCATGTGCGCGAGCGGCAGGTGGGCTTTGTGTTTCAGCACTACGCGCTGTTCCGCCACATGACGGTTTTTGAAAACGTCGCCTTTGGCCTGCGCATGAAGCCGCGCAGCCTGCGCCCAAGCGAAGTACAGATCAAAGAAAAAGTACATTCACTTCTGAATTTGGTCCAGCTTGACTGGCTGGCCAACCGGTTTCCGTCGCAGCTCTCAGGCGGGCAGCGCCAGCGTATCGCTTTGGCGCGCGCGCTGGCCGTCGAGCCCAATGTGCTGCTGCTCGACGAGCCCTTTGGTGCGCTTGATGCCAAGGTGCGCAAAGAACTGCGTCGCTGGCTGCGCCGCTTGCATGATGACTTGAATGTCACCAGCATTTTTGTTACCCACGACCAGGAAGAAGCGCTTGAAGTCGCCGACCGCGTAGTGCTGATGAACAAAGGCAAGGTTGAACAGATCGGCTCACCTCAGGAAGTCTGGGACCATCCGGCCAGCCCGTTTGTATACGGCTTTTTAGGCGACGTGAATCTGTTTCACGGCCGGGCGCATGAGGGCGAAGTCAACGTTGAAGGCATACGCATCGCTTCCCCCGAGCACGCCAGCGCGCAAAACGCCAAAGCTTTTGCCTACGTCAGGCCGCACGACATTGACGTGCAGCCCTACACACCGCAAGCGGCGCTAGTGGAGGGCATCATCGCCAAATTAGACCGTGCCATCGTCATTGGCCCCATCGCCCGGCTGGAGCTGATCCCGAAAGACGACACCCGGCCCGCAGGCGGACCGCTGGTCGAGACTTTGATTGAAGCGCAACTGCCAGCGCAGCAGTTCAGGGAGTTGGGTTTGAGAGAAGGCGACACCGTGGTGTTGACCCCACGCAAGGCGCGTGTGTTTGTGGATGCCGGGGACGGAATCTAAAAAGTGTTTTAGTTTGCAAAACCTTTGTTAGTCATCAAAATAGCCTTAAGCCCCATGAATACGGGTGCAAACAGTTCCTAAATTAGTAGCAACTGAGAACTTCAAATTACCGGTGCGTCCATCACCTTGCCAGCAGCAATCAATGTATCTATCTTCGCCATCACCTCTTCAGCCGTTGCGGTGCAGGGGTCAAAAGCGAGTGCATGGTGATGTGTAGCTTCTGCGCTGGTCAGGTGGGCCATGTCGACATGCGCCATAGCCCATTTGCCGTAGCGGCGGCGGCTGATGTCTACTTGCTGGCGCAGCAGGATCTGGTGATGCCTTTTGTCCAATGAGATACGTGCATACAGGGCCTCCACCTGACTGCGCTCGCCTTCAAGCACCTGCAAATACACGCCGCGTCCCTGACACAGCACGCCAGTGATGCCGTTGATGGCGTTGTGCGCCTTGGCGCTGCGCAAGATGGTGCCGGTGACAGTGGTGGTGATGGGGCCTACGGCTGTACTGACATAGAGCATACGGCTCAGCATAATATGGTTTTCCTCAGAAAAGAATGGATCATTTCTCGTAAAAAATAGTACTATATCCCAATAAAATCGGGTGTGAGCAGCTCATTATTTAATAGCAAATGGATTTCGCTTAAGGTAACTCATGGGTTTGAAGACGGGTCTTTTTCAAGTACTGCCTGGCGCTGTACTTCGCGCCTTCTTTCTTGCGCCAAGTCATGAAACTGCCACCAAACAACGGCTGCGCCAAAACCAATGATTCCCAGCACTTTGACGATCATCAGTGTTGACATCTCGTTTAAGCCTGGCCTTGGTGAGTTGCCTGCTCGTCCGGGCGGCGTCCATGGGCTGCCGCGTAGGCTGCCTCTGCATGGTGGGGTGTATGGCGGCTGGCTTTGGTGTGCTCGAGCCGCTCGAACAGCTCGGATGCCCAGAGGGCGCGCTCTTCAAAACTGCGGCGGGCGGGTTGCCTTTGCTCTGCCAACGCATCGGTGACAGGCAGCATTGCGGCTTGCACCAAAAACTGGTTGGCTGGCAAAGCTGCAAAGTATTGCTTTGGGTCTGCGGGTAGCAAGATGGCTGCGCCAACGGCCCGCGCCAGCAAAGCCAGCTTGCGTTTGCCGGATACCACTGCGCGGTGGTTGATGCTGTCCAACCCGGCTTTTTCAAGTTCCCGGCCAATTTCGGCATACACCAGACGTGCTGCGCGTATGGCGGGACGGCAGTCGCGCGGCAGCTGGCCAATGCCATGCTCGGACCTCTCGTACAGCATATCGGCGGCTTTGATCAGGCGGGCAATCACGCTGGCGATACGGCTGTCAAACACCGGGTTTTGCAGCCATGCGTCGGGGTCAAGCGCGGCCTCACGCATCCACGCTAAAGGCAGATACAGCCGGCCAAAACGGGCGTCTTCCCCCACATCGCGGGCAATGTTGGTCAGTTGCATGGCCACGCCCAAGTCGCATGCCCGAGCTAGCGCCTCCTCGCCTCGGGTGCGCATGACAACGGCCATCATCGCGCCCACGCTGCCCGCCACGCGCGCGGCGTAGGCCTGCAAGTCTTCAATAGTTTCGTACTGGCGGCCTTCGGCGTCCCACTCAAAGCCTTCAAGCAGAGCGGCAACCAGTTCAAGCGGCAAGTTAAATTCACGCACCACCGCGGCTAGAGCCCGGTCAGGCTCATAAGCCATTGGATCGTTGGCGTAAACGCGGCGCAGGCGTTCGTTCAACGCTGCAAGAGCTGTGACGCGGTCATGGCTGAAGTCAATCGCATCATCGGCCACACGGCAAAAGGCGTACAGCGCAATCGCTGGGCCACGCACCCGGCTGGGCAACAGGCGTGATGCAGCAAAAAAGGTTTTGGAGCCGCCGCGCATCAGTTCCTGGCAGGCTTCGTAGTCAAAGCCGTGTTTGGCGTGGGCTAGCGCTGCAGCATCAGGTGAAGAAGGCGTAACAACGGAAGGCTGCGCTGTTTGCATCGGCTTTGTCCGTGTGTTTTATGCGTTGGCAGTGTTGCGAATTTCGGGCACCACAGTTTGTAGCGCCTTGGCCGACATCAACACACCTGGCATCCCCGCGCCAGGGTGGGTGCTGGCACCGACCATAAAAAGGTTTTTAATATCTTCGCTGCGGTTGTGTGGTCTGAACCAGGCGCTTTGCAGCAGCACCGGCTCCAGTCCGAAAGCCGCGCCCTTGTACGACAGCAAATCATCATGAAAATGCTGTGGCGTCATAACGTAGGAGGTGACGATGTGCTGGCTCAAGCCGGGCAGCAGGGTTTCTTCCAAGCGTTTGCACACGGCTTGCCGGTACGGCTCGGCATGCGTTGCCCAGTCTGTCCCGCTGTCCAGGTGCGGCACGGGTGCCAGCACATAAAAGCAGTCGCAACCTGCCGGCGCGACTGATGGATCGGTGGCACTGGGGCGATGCAAATACAGGCTGAAGTCGTCTGTCAGTTTGTGATTTTTAAAAATGTCGGTGAGCAAGCCTTCATAGCGCGGGCCGAGCGCCATGGTGTGGTGCGGCACGTCAGGGTACTGTTTGTTGGTGCCAAAGTACCAGACGAAAAGGCTCATCGAATGTTTGCCGTTTTCAATCTTTTTGTCAGTCCAGTGCTTGCGATGCTCGGGCGCAATCAGGTTTTTGTAGGTCCATGACGTGTCTGAATTGCAGACCACGATGTCAGCTGCCAATCGCTCCCCGCCAGCCAGCTCAACACCGACAGCACAGCCGCCTTCAACAATGATCTGCTTAACCTCGGCGTTGTAGCGCACAGGTACGCCGCGTTCGGTCAGCAGCTTGACCATGCCGTTGATGATGCTGCCTGTGCCGCCCATGGCCGAGTAAACACCAAAGCGGCGCTCCAGCGCGTTGATCAGGCTATACACCCCTGTCACAGAAAACGGGTTACCGCCAATCAGCAACGTTTGCAAGCTCATCGCCATGCGCAACTTGGGGTGCTTCAAGTAACCCGCGACCAGGCTATACATGGTTCGCCAGGCTTTCATTTTCATCATGGCAGGCAGCGCGGCAACCAGGTCGCCAATGCTGTCGAAGGCTTTGCAGCCCAGCGTTTCAAAACCAAGGCGGTAGCACTTATCAGCTTCCAGTACAAAACGATCAAAGCCCTCGGCGTCGTCAGGACTGATGCGAATCACTTCAGCCCGCATTCGGGCTGGGTCGCCGTTGTAGTCAAAATGGGTACCATCGTCAAAACGCACACGGTAAAACGGGTCCATCAGGCGCAGATCAACATCGTCAGCAAAATTTTTGCCACACAATGCCCACAGCTCTTGGAATAGAAATGGCACCGTCACGATTGTGGGGCCACCGTCAAAGGTAAAACCGTCTTGCCTGCGCACATAGCCACGCCCACCCGGGCCATCAAGCTTTTCAACCACCGTGACTTGGTAACCCATGGCGCTCAGACGTATAGCAGCGGCAAGTCCGCCAAAGCCGGAGCCGACCACGATGGCGGTTTGCGCACCCGTTGGGCCAGTGCCAGAGCCCTGAGCCACAAAGCCGGGTGCAGGGGTTGTTGTGACCAGGTTGAGCGGTGAAAAAGGTGAAGAGGTCATGAAATCAACGTCCCATCAATCTGCTGCCGCAGTAACGAGTGGCGTGCGATTACGCATAGCCCAGCGCCACAATGCTGTTGAAGGCAAGGGCAGTACCAGGAGAAAATGCTCCAGAATTGCCATAGCCAGCATGCTACCAACCAAAATTAGCCCTGCTGCTTCCGCGGTAGTTGTTTCGATATTCACGGCGCGTTGCGTCATGAAAACAAGCACCAGCGTCGATAAAACAATAGAAATAGGCAGAAAAAAATTCATGCTGCGCCGCCTGAAGTAGCTGCCCATGTAGATCAGGTGGGCAGGCAAAAATTCTTCAGATAAATTGCGAACACCAAAAAACAGATTCAGTTTGGCGCTGGTGCGCATGACCCACAGCACCATAAAAGTCCATAGCCCAATCTGGTTTGCGGCATTCCAGGTGATTGCCGTCAGCAAAATGCCGCTGGCCAAAATAGCCAGTTCATGCCACAAAATAGCAGCAACAGCCTGGGTAAAACGTGGCCAGCCACTCGCAGCTGTACACGCCTGTTGGCGTGGGCCGGTCAGCCAGCCGGTTAAAAACGTCAGCTCATGCCAGCCCCACACCAGCAATGCGCAAGTAAAAGCGCAATATGCATTGACAACACTCAACGAATTGGCTGTGTAGGTCAGGCCATAAAGCGCCGTCAACGCCAGCAGGGACGAGATCAATATGCTCCAGCGGAAGGTGGTGCGCGGCATGCCGTTTAAGAGCAACACCACGCCTGTGGAAAACCACCATACAAAGATAGCAAACAGAACGGGCACTACCCACTTGAAAACAGACAGCTCAAACATGATGGTGCGTCGTCGCCAATTCTGTTCGAAAAAACTGTTTTACCAAACCGGTTGCATGCGGATTTCAGCAGGCAAGTCGTGGCGCTTCATTGGCAACACGAACAAACGCGCAAATGTCAGCGCGCCTACTGCAGCCCAGTAGCATTGCTTGGCCAGCCCTAGCGCGCCGCCCCGAGCCTTGCCTGCATTGATTCCGGTTTGCGCCGCAAACAGGCGCGTCATACCCTTGCGAAAAGCAGGGCTGTCGATGTCGAGTGATACCGGAAAAACCTGTTTGGTAATGTCGTTGGTGATACGAAACACCTCGTAGTCATACGCTGTTGGGTCCAGTCCCATGGCTGCTTTGAGTTGCGGACGCGTGTGGTCGCGCACATACATGGTGCCGTAAACCGCCAGCAAGAAAAAGCGGATCCACAGTACATTCAAACCCTTGAGCAGATGCGGCTGCGCACGCATGATGAGCGCAAACGATTCACCATGGCGAAACTCGTCATTGCACCAGCGCTCAAACCACCTGAAAATGGGGTGAAAGCGTTTATCGGGGTTGCGTTCCAGCTGCCTGAAGATAGTGATGTAACGCGCGTAGCCAATTTTTTCGCTCAGGTAGGTTGCGTAAAAAATGTATTTGGGTTTGAAGTAGGTGTAGGCCTTGGTGCGCTTCAAGTCGCCCAGATCCAGTCCGAGGCCGAAGTCTTTGAGCGACTGGTTAATGAACCCTGCATGGCGCGATTCATCTCGTGCCATATAACGCATGAGTGCCTTGATGTCGGGGTTGGTAACGTTTTTTTGAATCTCGTTGTACAGGATGCAGCCTGAGAATTCAGACGTCAATGAGCTGATCAGAAACTCAATAAATTCTTGTCGCAGCTCAGGCGAGACCTTTGAAAAATGTTCGGCCACTTCAACTGCAAATTCGGGCGTGCGCTGAAAGTGGTCATGGTTGTTGTCACCTTCATACTCTGCCAGCATGGTGTCCCATTCAGTGCGCAGCAACGACACATCAATCCGGTCCATGGCCGCAAAATCAGTGGTGTAAAAGCGAGGGCTGAGCAGTGTGTCTTGTTTGGCCTGTAGCGCAGCCGATGCAGAAGTGATAGCAGCAGAAGCATTTTCTGCGGAGGTTGTGGGGGTAACGGTCGCTTGCATGACTGTCCAATAATGACGTGTTGATTGACGAATGAAAGTTTATCGGCTGGTCTGGGGCTGCATGGTCAAAAACGGCGCAAATACGGCCGCATTGGTCGGTCCGAATGATTCTAGGTCGATACGCTGGCCGGATACAGGGTCAAACAGGGTTAACCTGCCATCGGTGCGGGAGATTAATCTAAACGGCTGCTCACCGCCAATTTTGCGGGCTGTGCGGTCACGCGCCAAGGCGCGAATGGCACCCCGAAAAAACCCTTGTTCACCCGTGACGGTGGTCAGCAGCTTGCCTGTCTCGCCGTCAATCACCGCTACACCGCCACCGGCGCTGTCTTCAAAACGCAGCAGCCGTTCACTGATGCTTGCGGCAGCCAGTTGGTCAGGGCCACTGCCGGTGATGCGCACCAGAGCCACCGCGCTCAATGTAAAAGCCAGCAGGCACCCAGTTACCCAGAGCACCCAACGCGGGAAAGTGTCAGTCGTGTGCGTTGGCATGGGATTTGAGCGTGCGGTGGTGGTCATGGTTGATGTGACAAAATAATTTCAAAACTATTTGTTGGCGGCTAGGTGCCAATTCGCGAATGGCGATTCATCAGGTTTTTGTAGCGCCGTAACGGTTTTGCCAGTAGCCTGCGTCCAGGCTTGTTGCAACTGGGTCGCAAAGGCTTGAGCCTGCGGAATGCAACGCAGCATGGGCTGTGGATTTGCAAGTCTCCATGGCCGTGCGTGTGGCCACAAGTTGATGTAACCGATGCGGTTGCCGCCACTTAACGCCAGGGGAATATCGCCAAAGCCTTTGTTGGAAAGCAGCAGGCCAGCGGTTTGAATCTGCTTGAGCGGCAAGTTAAAAGTGAGTGTCAACACAATACCAATGCGCATCACCACGCGTTGATCGGTCAACGTGTAGGCTGTGGTGCGGGCTGTGAGCCAGGCTAACAAGCCCAGTGCTGCCATGGCTGTTAACCCCAAGCCCGCTACTAACAACACGCCAGCAACAATGGTCAGGTTGTCAGCGCTAGAGGAATATAAAAACGAGCCCCGGACGGCCATCAGCACAACAAAATAAAGTGCAACTTTTTTAATGTGAAAAACCCGTAGCGCCAGGTCATGCATATCAGGTGCACCTTGCCACAAAATGCTTTCACCTAAAGGCAGCGGCTCGGGCAGCCCGTAGGCTGCCTCAAACTCATGCTCGTGACCGTTGCTTGTCACATTCACAGCAGCGGCTCCGCACGGGCGGGGTCGGCAAACAGAGTTCCGCCGCCGTAGTAAGCGCTGATTTTTTCTTCTTCTAGCAAAGTGACCTGATCGGCGCTTTTTGTTGCTGGCACATTGGCAAACTGGGCAGCGTAAATGCTGTGCGCTTTAACGCTGTCACTTTTGATACGAGCAAACGGGACCGGCAGCAGAATACGGCGACCACCGTTTTCTGCTGAAAGCTCGACTTCAACAAAACGAAACATCATCTCGCAGGTGTCTACCCACATGTCCACTACCCTGCCAGCTACTTTGTTATCAGTGCCCAGCACCGGCAAGCCGCGTGGATCGGTGTCGTTTTTGGATACATCGAAGCCGTCCAGTACGCGCAGCGGCCGAATAATAGGGTGGCCATGCAAATCCATATCAGGCACATCGGCGCGCATGGTGTAGGAGCCTGGGCCCACTCCAGAAGTCATCAGGTCGCCGGTTGGAATGTAAGGGTTACCGAACGACATCTCATCGCGCCGTGTATTCACCGGCGGTTCAGGGCGATTCAGCTCGGGCACAGTGACTTCCTTGCCGTTGGCCAGCTTATAGGTTTTTGGCTCGGGAATCGGCCAGCCTGTGATGGGGGCGGACCCGGGCCGTTCTTCAGACTCCATCGGGTAGCCTTCGCGGTGGCCTTCAAGCACCAGATAGTAAATAATGCCGGCGAAAAATAACCAGAACGCATATAAAACGATCTGCGGCAAGTCGAGGTATCCAGTGATAGCGCCTATTTGCATGGTGGGTCTCCTAAAAATTACGGTCGCAATAAATTTGAAAGTCTTTAAGCAGATCAGCCCGGTAAATCAGCCAGTCCAAAACGCTCGACTTTGGCAGGCTGACTTGCAGACAACAAAGTAGCGCGCCTGACCAGCGGGCCAATAGCAGCCAGCGTGACGAACAGCAGACAAATCTCGGTGTAATAGACAAAGCTGTAGCCTGTGACAGGTACAGCCAGAGCCGGGCCAAGTACGCCTTGCAACGCCAGGCTGGACACAAAGTCCCGAGCAGCGCCGCCAAAAGCAATCGACAACCCCGCCGCGGTTGCCTGCACACCGCCCCAGGCACCAAGGGCCAGACCGACAAACTCTTTGCGCTCCATACTCATGGCTGCTGCCAGTGTGCTGACTGAGAAAAGCCCCGCGCCAAAACCGATGCAAAAAACACCTGAATAAAACAGCCAGTTGGCATTCAGCGGCGCTGCAAAAATAACGCCCGAAAAAGCTGGCAAGCCGCAGACCAAGCCATAAGCAGCCAGTCGTAATGGATCAATTCCCTTTGATAACTTGCGGGACGCCACTGCAAACGCCAGCAGTGAGCCACTTGCCAGCAACGCAGTCAACATGGTGGTGGCGCTGATGGAGAGTTTGAGAATCTCGCCGCCATAGGGCTCCAGCACGATGTCTTGCATATTGAACGCGGCGGTGCCTAAAGCCAGCATGGTCAAGAATCTGCGAGCTTTGCCGTTGTTTATAAATGCCTTCCAGGCATCTTTAAATACCGGAACCGGCTCCAGTTTCAAAGCGGCGGCTCTCACCGGATCTCGCGCTTCCTGTTTCCAAAGAGCAATTGCATTCAACACCAGCGTCAAAATGGCATGACCTTGAATGACCTGAATCATTTTTTGAGGCGTGAAGTCTTGCAGCATCCAGCTAAAGAAAAAGCTGCTGCCCAGCATGCCTACGAGCAACATGACGTACATCAATGCCACCACCCTCGGGCGGGTAGGCTCATCAGCTAAATCAGTTGCCAGTGCCAGACCTGCTGTTTGCGAGGTTTGCAGACCAATACCGACCAATAAAAATGACAAGCCAGCAATACCCTGGTTAAACCATATGGGAGTTTGGATATCACCCTGCCCAGTGAGCACCAGAAGCGCAAACGGCATAAAAGTTAGCCCCACGAATTGCAGCATGGTGCCCGTCCATATGAACGGGACGCGCCGCCAGCCAAAGGCAGAGCGATGGGTGTCTGAACGAAAACCCGTAACAGCTCTGAAGGGAGCGACTAGCAAAGGAATTGCCACCATCAGTGCAACCAGCCAGGCAGCTACGCCCAGCTCAACAATCATGACCCGGTTCAGCGTGCCCACCATCAATGCAGCCGACATGCCCACAGTCACCTGGAACAATGACAGTCTGAGCAGGCGCATCAGCGGCAAACCTTCACTTGCCGCATCTGCAAATGGCAGGTACTGCAGGGGAAGGCGGCGAATGCCATTTTTAAAACTGGGGATTTTCACAAGCGTATCCACTCCATGGCTTGTGATTTGTAAAACCCGCTGGATACGCGCTCATCCCTGCTGTGCTGCCATTTTTGAAGCACGGCGTCATGAGCCATCATGGCCAACAATTTTTCTTTGGCCATGGGCTCCAGCCACGGTGCGCGGTTGGTTCTTGGCAACATTCTGCCTACAGAAATCATGACAGCCAGCAAAGGTGTGCGCGGTGCAAATGTGAATGCAATGGATGTTGAGGTACGTTCTGCCAGACGTGACAAGGCAGCGACGGCGTCTTTGGTTTCGTAGTGAATGACAGAGTCCATCGCAACTACATGATCAAAGGCGCCAAGCTTGACGTCCAGCATGTCGCCACTGCGAAAGTCCAATGACCCATGCGTAAACGAGGCAGGCATCCGCTGGCGCGCCAGGTCGACCAGTTTGGGTGACAGATCAATTGCAACAACATCAGCCCCCCGGCGTGCTGCCTCGACAGCCAGTGCGCCTGTGCCGCAACCTGCGTCAAGCACTCGTCGCCCCCGCAAGTCTTCAGGTAACCAGGACAGCAGCGTGCCGCGCATTTTGTTGCGACCTGCGCGAACTGTCGTACGGATGCGGCCGACAGGCGCATCCGACGTGAGCTGCTCCCACGCCTGCACGGCGGTACGGTCAAAGTACTCTTCAATCTGGCTGCGGCGGCGGGTGTAGGTGGCGGTGTCCACGTCGGAAGCTTTCAATCAAAACCCAACAGATCAAAAATATCGCGGTCTTTCATGGGTACAGCATTCAAAGGTTCCGTACCCAGCCAGAGCGATGCGGCCAGGCGCATGTACTCTTTTTGTACTGCTTCCAGTTCGGGCGAATACTCCATTTCAAACAGCGTACATTTCTTCAATCTGCTTCGGCGAATCACATCCAGATCGGGAAAATGGGCGGCCAGCTTTAACCCAATCTTGTTGTTGTACTTGTCAATCTGGTCGGTGTCTTTACTGCGGTTGGCGATGACACCACCGAGGCGAACGTTATAGTTTTTTGCTTTAGCACCAATGGCTTGCACAATGCGATTCATGGCAAAAATTGAATCAAAATCATTGGCGGTGACGATCAACGCGCGGTCGGCATGTTGCAGCGGCGCTGCGAATCCACCACAAACAACGTCACCCAGCACATCAAAAATGACGACGTCTGTGTCTTCCAGCAAGTGGTGCTCTTTGAGTAGCTTGACGGTCTGTCCGACCACATAACCACCGCAACCTGTACCTGCAGGTGGGCCACCAGCTTCAACACACATCACGCCGTTGTAGCCTGGGAAAACAAAGTCTTCCACCCGCAATTCCTCGGCGTGAAAGTCCACCGACTCCAGCACGTCAATGACTGTGGGCAACATTTTTTTGGTCAGCGTAAATGTTGAGTCGTGTTTTGGATCGCAGCCAATTTGTAGTACCCGCTTGCCCATTTTTGAAAAGGCTGCAGAAAGATTAGAAGACGTGGTGCTCTTGCCGATCCCGCCTTTTCCGTAAATTGCGAATACCTTGGCGTTGCCAATTTTCAAATTGGGGTCCAACTGGACTTGCAGGCTACCCTCGCCGTCAAGCTGGATTTTGGTGCGCTCGCCCCGGCCGTTGACGCTGGGCATCTTGGGAAAGGGAACGGTGACTGTACTCATGCGGTAGCTCCTTCAGGAATTTCGGAATACACACCCTCAAGGCGGTCTTCAAGGTCGTCACTGGCTTGGCGCAACGCCGCCAGTGTGTCGGCATCAGGTTGCCAGTAATTTCTGTCAGACGCCTCAATCAACCTGCTGGCCACCCGCATCGATGCCGTGGGGTTCAGCCTGGCAAGGCGATCGCGCATGACGGGGTCAAGCAAAAACGTTTCGGACAATTCTTTGTATACCCAGGGCTGCACTTGCCCTGTCGTGGCAGACCATCCCATGGTGTTGGTGACATGCACTTCAATCTGGCGCACACCTTCATAGCCATGCTCAAGCATGCCTTCGTACCATTTGGGGTTAAGCATGCGGGTGCGTGTTTCCAGGGCAACCTGCTCGTTGAGCGTGCGGACCGCGCCGTCACCTTTGGTCTGATCACCGATGTACACCGGCGGTGTTTTCCCGCCTTTGGCCACCTTGATGGCCTGTGTGATGCCGCCCAGCGTATCAAAGTAGTTATCGACCGTCGTGACCCCGAGTTCAACAGAATCAAGATTCTGATACGTTAATTGCACATCAGCCAACGCGCTTTTTAGCAACGCTGTTTGCTGCACTGCACGGCCCGTACGGCCGTAGGCAAAGCCTTTACGGCGGGTGTAGGTTTCAGCCAGTTCACCCTCGTCAGTCCAGCGACTGCTTTCAACCAGGTTGTTGACGTTGGACCCATAAGCACCTTCTGCATTGCCGTAAACACGCAGCGAGGCAATTTCAAGTGTGCAGCCATGCTCTTGCTGGTAGGCCAGTGCGTGCTTGCGGATCCAGTTCATCT
>JAYVEE010000137.1:0-4760 GCA_043749005.1 Polaromonas sp.
CTGATGTTTGCCTTCACCCGAACCCCGCTGGGCCGCATGCTGAACGCTGTGCGAGACAACCCCGAGCGTGTTGAATTTGTCGGATATGACACGCAAAAAATCCGCTATTTTGCTTTTATTGTGGCGGCATTTTTTGCAGGCATTTCAGGCGGTCTGGCTGCCTTGAACTTTGAAATTGTCACGTCTGAAGTGGTTAGTGGTTATCGCTCTGGCGCGTACCTGTTGTTCACTTTTCTGGGCGGTGCAACTTTCTTTTTTGGCCCCATCATTGGCGCTATTTTGATGGTGCTCGCCTTTGTGTTGTTGTCCGAGTTCACCAAGGCATGGCTGCTGTACTTGGGGTTAATCTTCCTTTTCATGGTGATGTATGCGCCAGGCGGTGTGGCGTCTCTCATCATGATGAATCTGCGGGTCGCAATGTTTGGGCATTTGCGAAAGTTGTGGGTCAGTTACCTTGCTTTGGCTTTGACTGCCATGGTAGTTTTGCTGGGCGTAGCCTGCATGATTGAGATGATTTACCACTTGCAGCTAAATGCCGCGCTTGGCTCTGAATTGAAGTTTTTGGGCGCCACGCTTGATTCAAAAGGACTAAACAGCTGGTTCGGTGCAGCTTTTGTGATGCTGACAGGTTTGGGCTTGTTTGAAGTGTGCCGCAGACAATTTGCGGTCGAGTGGGGGCAGATTCAGGAAGACATTGAAAAAGAAATCAAGCGGAGGGAATCATTGTGAGCGGCTCTATCTTTGCTTTGGAACTAAAAGATTTGCGCAAGAGTTTTGGCAAGTCTGAGATCATTCGCGGCATCAATCTGGCTGTACCGCCTGGTGAAAGGGTCGGCATCATTGGACCCAACGGTGCGGGTAAATCAACCTTGTTCAACCTCATCAGTGGCCGTTTTGAGCCCAGCAGTGGCGAAGTGCTGCTCAATGGTCAGCGTATTGACGGCAAGAAACCGTTTGAGATCAACCGCATGGGTTTGTCCCGCAGTTTTCAGATCACCAATATTTTCCCCAAACTCAGCGTGTTTGAAAACCTGCGCTGTGGCGTGCTGTGGAGCTTGGGCTACAAATACACTTTCTTTAAATTTTTGGCAGATCTGGACGATGCAAATGATCGGGCTGACGAGTTGATGGAGATGATCAAGCTGGACAAAAAGCGTGATGTGCTGGCAATCAATTTGACTTACGCGGAGCAGCGTGCCTTAGAAATAGGCATCACCATTGCAGGCGGAGCCAACGTGATTTTGCTGGACGAACCTACCGCAGGCATGAGCCGGTCTGAAACCAGCCGTTTCATCAACCTGATCAAACAGGTAACCGTCGGTAAAACGCTATTGACTGTAGAGCACGATATGGGCGTAGTGTTTGGCCTGGCGGACAAGATTGCAGTTGTTGTTTATGGCGAGGTAATCGCTTATGACGCGCCAGAAAAGGTCAGGGCCGACCGGCGTGTACAAGAAGCTTATCTAGGGTCGTCTGTAGCAGACCAGCAGGCAGGTGCACACTGATGATTCAGACGCTCGTCGCTACCCGCACTTCACTGTTTTCCACGGGAGCCGAACGTCTTTTAAAGGCGGCCTGTCGGAGTATTAAATGTTGACCATCAAAAATCTGCATGCCTTTTATGGCAAGAGCCACGTACTGCACGGCGTTTCATTTGATGTGCAGCCCGGTGAAATTGTGGCGCTGCTGGGGCGCAATGGCTCGGGCCGCTCAACCACCGCCAAAGCCATCATGGGATTGGTCGATTGCCAAGGCTCGATCAGCTGGAAGAATACTGAAATTGTTGGTAAAGAGGCTTACAAAATTGCTCATCTGGGTATTGGGTATGTGCCTGAAAACCGCGATATTTTCCCAAAGCTCACCGTGCATCAAAACCTGTTACTCGGGCAAAAAGGCTCAGGCAAAGGTTCGCGCTGGTCGTTTGACGATATGTACGGCATGTTTCCCAGATTGCTGGAGCGCCAGCACACAGAGGCGGGTGTTTTGTCAGGCGGCGAGCAGCAAATGTTGACGCTGTGCCGCACGCTCATGGGCGACCCGGACCTGATCATCATTGACGAGCCAACAGAAGGCCTGGCTCCCAAGATTGTGGAGCTGGTCGGCCAGTATTTGCAGACCCTCAAGGCCAAAGGCATATCTGTGCTGCTGATTGAGCAAAAGCTGACGATTGCGATGGCTATTTCCGACCGAGCATTAGTGATGGGTCATGGCAGCATCGTGTTTCAGGGCACGCCAGATAGCCTGCGAAGCGACGCTTACATCCGCAAGGAATGGCTTGAGGTGTAAGAGTTTGAATCTCAAATCAGTTTTGTCCCAAGTGGGACATGACAGGCTGATACAGGGCATGCCGCACAATTCAGCGCACTTACAATGCGAAAAGAACGGTCGTACTATTTTGCTGATTGCTAGATTGATCTAGGATCAGTCTATCTGTTTCAGTTTCATATCAGGAGAGATAAACCACATGACAACCCTTTACGAAGTTCACGGTACGGTCGCCGTTATCACCTTGAACAACCCACCTGTAAATGGTCTGGGCCACGCGACCCGTTTGTCCATCACAGACAACTTGCAAAAAGCAAATGCCGATGCTTCGATTAAATCCATCGTCATCACGGGCGCAGGCACAGCGTTTTCAGGGGGTGCAGATATCAAGGAATTTGGAAGCCCAAAAGCGCTTGCCGAGCCAAATTTGCTCAGCGTGATCTTGGCCATTGAAAAGTCTGCCAAACCAGTGGTAGCAGCCGTCCATACCGTGTGCATGGGCGGTGGGTTGGAGTTGGCTCTGGGTTGCCATTACCGCATAGCTGCGCCTGGGTGTGCAGTAGCGCTGCCAGAAGTCAAGCTTGGCTTGATTCCGGGTGCGGGCGGTACGCAGCGATTGCCACGCGCGCTGGGCGTTGAACCTGCATTGAACATGATTGTTAGCGGCGAGCCCGTTAAAAGTGAGTTGTTGGCTCAAATCCCAGGTCAAAAACTATTTGACAAGATGGCGGCTTCAGCTGAGGCCTTACCAGCTGAAGCGTTGGCTTTTGCCCAATCAATTGCTGACACGCGCCCATTACCGTTGGTGCGAGACTTGCCGTGCAAGCAAGCTAACAGCGACGCTTATTTTCAATTTGTGCGCAACATGGTGGGTGGCATGTCCAAAGGCTACCCGGCTCCGCTTAAGTGCGTTGCAGCCGTTGAAGCCGCGACCAAGCGCAAGTTTGATGATGGCATGGCTTTTGAGCGTGAGATCTTCATCAACCTGATGTGGAGTCCCGAAGGTCGGGCGCTTCGCCATATTTTCATGGCCGAGCGCGCAGCGTCAAAAATCCCGGATGTGTCAGCAGACACACACAAGCGTGATGTCAAGTCCATCGCAGTGATTGGTGCGGGCACGATGGGTGGCGGCATCGCGATGAATTTTTTGAATGCGGGTATACCTGTCAAGATGCTGGAAATGAAGCAGGACGCACTTGACCGCGGCATTGCCACCATTCGTAAAAACTATGAAGCCCAAGTCAAAAAAGGCAAACTCAAACAGGACAAGTACGAACAGCGCATGGCCATGCTGACCACTACGCTCAGCTACGACGATCTGAAGGACGCCGACATGGTGATTGAGGCCGTGTTTGAAGAAATGGGTGTCAAGGAAAAAGTCTTTAAAGAACTTGATCGCGTCATGAAGCCGGGCGCAATACTGGCGTCGAATACCTCGACACTGGACATGAATCAGATTGCCACATTTACCAAGCGCCCGCAAGACGTAATTGGTACGCACTTTTTCAGTCCGGCCAACATCATGAAACTGCTGGAAGTGGTGCGTGGTGAAAAAACCGGCAAAGACGTACTGGCTACCGTGATGGCGCTGGGCAAAAAAATCAAGAAAACGTCCGTTGTGTCTGGCGTTTGCGATGGCTTTATCGGCAACCGCATGATTGAGCAATATGGCCGCCAGGGCGGTTTCTTGCTTGACGAAGGCTGCACGCCAGCACAGGTTGACAAGGCGGTTGAAAAGTTTGGCTTCGCCATGGGCCCGTTTCGCATGGGTGATCTGGCGGGCAATGACATTGGCTTTGCCATTCGCAAACGCCGCTACCTTGAAAAGCCCAACATGAAGTACAGCAAAACAGCTGACCTGCTATGCGAAAAAGGCCGCTTTGGTCAAAAGACTGGCGCTGGCTGGTATGACTATGTTCCCGGCAAGCGCGACGCGATTCCCAACGCTGAAGTTGTCAGCATGATTGATGAGCACCGCAAATCTCTTGGCATCACGCCACGCAAAATTTCTGACGAAGAAATCGTGCAGCGACTGGTGTATTCGCTGGTCAACGAGGCTGCGCACATTCTCGAAGAAGGCATAGCCTCCAAAGCCAGTGACATCGACATGGTGTACCTGATGGGTTATGGCTTCCCTATCTACCGCGGTGGCCCGATGAACTACGCCGACGAGGTGGGTTTGTTTAACGTTGTGCAAGCCATGAATCGTTTTGCACTGAACCCGCTGGATGATGCGGCCTTCTGGAAGCCCGCGCCGCTGCTGGCCCGTTTGGTGGCTGAAGGCAAAACCTTCAACTAACTATCAATAAATTTTTAGGAATTCATCATGACTTCAGCTGTAATCGTTTCTACCGCACGCACCCCTCTGGCCAAAAGCTGGAAGGGTTCTTTCAACATGACGCATGGCGCCACGCTCGGCGGTCATGCCGTTGAACACGCCATCAAGCGCGCTGGTATTGACGCCGCTGAAGTCGACGACGTCATCATGGGTTGCG
>JAYVEE010000138.1:0-4760 GCA_043749005.1 Polaromonas sp.
GTGATGCCTTGCTCGCGCTCGGCCTGCAGGCCGTCTGTCAGCAGGGCCAGATCAGTCTGCCCGCCGCGCTGCACGCCCGCCAGCTGGTCTTGCAGCACAACCTTGCTGTCGACCAGCAAGCGGCCAATCAGCGTGCTCTTGCCGTCGTCCACGCTGCCGCAGGTGACAAAGCGCAGTGCTGCCCTTGTATCTTGTTGACTGTCCTGCCCGTCTGAGACGTTTTGAATAACAGCGTTCATTAAAAATAGCCCTCTTTCTTGCGTTTTTCCATTGACGCGTCCGAAGTTTTGTCGTCCATGCGCGTTGCGCCGCGCTCGCTCACATCTGCGGCCAGCGTTTCCAGGACCACAGCGGCGGCGTTTAAAGCCGGACTGTCGACTGGGCATGTACAAGTGATGTCGCCTACGGTACGAAAGCGCACGGTTTTTTCAACAGCGGTTTCACCATCTCTGAGCGGTGTGAGTTCAGTCACCGGCACCAGCAAGCCCTTGCGCTCAACCACTTTGCGCTGGTGTGCGTAGTACAGGGACGGCAGCTCAATATTTTCACGGTCGATGTATTGCCACACATCAAGTTCCGTCCAGTTGCTGATCGGGAAAACGCGAAAGTGTTCACCGGGCTGAATGCGGGTGTTAAACAGTGTCCACAGCTCAGGGCGCTGAGCCTTGGGTTGCCACTGGCCAAACGCATCGCGGTGCGAAAAAATGCGCTCTTTGGCACGGGCCTTTTCTTCATCACGGCGCGCGCCGCCTATCAGCGCGTCAAAGCGAAACTCTTCAATCGCCTCCAGCAACGTGACCGACTGATGAACGTTGCGCGACTCGCCGGGGTGCGCCAGGCGCACGGTGCCGCGTGCCATTGAATCTTCAACACTGCGCACAATCAGGTTCGCGCCGAGCTGTTTGGCGCGATAGTCACGGAAGTCGGTTACTTCACGGAAGTTGTGACCGGTGTCAATCATCAGGAGCGGGTACGGGATGTGTCCGCCCCGCTGTGAATCAACAAAGGCTTTTTCAGCGCATTTGAGCAGCACCAGGGAATCTTTGCCGCCTGAAAACAGCAGCGTGGGACGCTCAAAACTGGCCGCAACTTCACGCAGGATGAAGATCGCCTCTTCTTCAAGCGCATCGAGGTGGGCGTTGCTTAAAACGGTGGGTTCAAGCGAATGGTTGGCTCTGGCGTTCATGCGGAAATTTCTGTAATTTTTATGCGTGTCAACGATTCAAATGCTGGTGGTTCTTCAGCTGCATGGAGGCCGCATTCTTTGGCGCTTTCTTGCTCCCACCACCAGCGACCCGAGCGAAAGTCTTCACCGAGGGTCACGGCACGGGTACAGGGTGCGCAGCCGATACTGGGAAAGAATTCGTCATGCAGCGGGTTGTACGGGATGTTGTGGATGGCAATGAAGTGCCACACATCGCCATTGGTCCAGTCGGCCAGCGGGTTGATTTTTGTGCGTCCCGTGCCGTTGTCATCACCTGGCTCGATGGCGAGCACAACAGAGCGTGCATTGGATTGCTCGCGGCGCAAGCCGGTGATCCAGGCCTTTTTACCAGCCAGGGCGCGTTCAAGCGGTACCATTTTTCGAAAATCGCAGCAGGCCTTGCGCAAATCCAGGCTTTTGTACATCGCGTCTTTGCCGTTGGTAGCGACAAATTGCTCGGCAACCGCAGGGTCAGGCTGGTACACATCGACCTTGACGCTGTAGCGCTCTTCGAGCCTGCCAATCAGAGCAAGCGTCTGCTCGTGAAGCATGCGCGTGTCGAGTACAAAGATGCTGGACGAAATACGCGTCTCGGCAATCAGGTGGGTGACGACCATGTCTTCCACACCAAGACTGCAGGCTTGTGTGATGGGCGCGAATTGCGCCGCGCTTGAGATCAACAGTGCTTTGCTGGCTTCCAGCTTTTGCGAAAATGTGGCAGAGGGTTTGGCGTAAAGGGAAATGGCGCTCATGCTGATGCGTCCACAAAATGCGGGCTGACATGCACAGCATCGCCCTGATAAGCGCCCAGATCAAAGCCGGGGTAGTCAGCCAGCACGCGCTCGGCCACGCCAAGAGCCTGGTCATCACGCAGTACCGCTGCAGTGAACCCGCTGCGCTGCATTTGAGCCAGCTGGTCAATCAACACGTCGCCAGTAGCCACAATTTCGCCTTTGAATCCCAAGCGGCGGCTGAGCAAAAACGCCTGGCTGAAAGCGCGCCCATCGGTAAATTTGGGAAAGTCCAACTCGATACTTTCAACATCTGCCAGTGCAATGTCACGTGGATCATCGGAATTGGCGATTTTTATGCGTTTTGGGGCGTCGTTTTGGCCTTCAGACCAATGAATGTGAGTGTGAGCAGCTATTAATTTCATAGTAAATATGCCGGATTAAACCGTCTCTTCATGTTGGGCCGAGTGGCGCGCACTGTTGGCTGCCTGCTTGAAAGGCTCTGTACCCAGGCGTCGCAAGGCGGAGATGAATGTCTCAGACTGGTTGGCCAAGCGCTGGTCGCGATACACGCCGAGCACCGCTTCAATCACATCAGGTACCTCAGCGGCTGAAAACGACGGGCCGACGACCTTGCCCGTCACAGGCGCGCCCGACAGCGTCGAGCCATCAGAGCCGCCTAGCGTGATCTGGTACCACTCCTTGCCATCTTTATCCACTCCCAGAATGCCGATATGACCGCTGTGATGGTGGCCGCAAGAATTGATGCAGCCGCTGATATGCAGGTCAATCTCGCCCAGGTCGTGCAGTTCATCCAGGTCCTGGTAGCGGCGCGTGATGGCCTCGGCCAGCGGCAGGCTGCGCGCATTGGCCAGGCTGCAAAAGTCTCCCCCGGGGCAGGCAATCATGTCGGTCAAGAGGCGAATGTTGGGGCGCGCAAAACCGGCTTTTCGGGCGGCTTTCCACAGCTCTGGCAGCTGGTCGCAGCGCACCCAGGGCAGCACCAGGTTCTGGTCGTGCGTGACGCGGACTTCACCGGCTGAAAAATGGTCAGCCAAGTCAGCGGCCATATCCAGCTGATCTGCCGTTGCGTCGCCCGGTGCCTGGCCGAGGCGCTTGAACGACAGCGTCACGATACGCAAATCCGCGTTCTTGTGCTGAGCCACGTTTTGCTGCAACCAGCGGCCAAACTCCACATCATCTTCAGCGGCAGCGCGCAGGATGTTGGCAATTTTGGCCTCTGCATCAGTTCGGTTGCAGGTAAGGTCTGGCGCCACGAAGGATGCTGAGACCCGGTCAAGCTCAGTTTGAGTGATGGTGTGCGGCGCGCCGTCAATTTCAACAATGGCTTTATATTCGGCTTCTACCTCGTCAAAAAACGATTGCCCTTCAGCTTTGACCAAAATCTTGATGCGCGCCTTGTACATATTGTCGCGGCGGCCGAAGCGGTTGTAGGCGCGGACGATGGCTTCGAGGTAGTTGAGAATCTGGTCCCACGGCAAAAACTCGCGAATTACGCTGGCAACTATCGGGGTGCGACCCATACCGCCGCCAACCAGCACTTTAAAGCCCAGCAAACCGTCGGCATTTTTAGCCATGTGCAGGCCAACGTCATGCCAGGCAGTTGCAGCGCGGTCTTCAAGCGCGCCAGTAATCGCAATTTTGAACTTGCGCGGCAAAAACGCAAACTCGGGGTGCAGCGTGCTCCATTGGCGCATGATTTCGGCAAATGGGCGCGGGTCTGCCAGCTCATCGGCGGCGATTCCGGCGCGCTCGTCGCTGGTGATATTACGAATGCAGTTGCCGCTGGTTTGAATCCCGTGCATGTTGACGCTAGCCAGCAGGTCCATCACATCGGCTGATTTGTCCAGAGGAATCCAGTTGTACTGCACGTTTTGGCGTGTGGTGAAGTGGCCGTAGCCTTTGGTCAGGTTGGTTTTAACTGACACGCCATCCAAAAGATGACCGTTTAAAGGAATAGCACCCAGCTTGTCTTGCGCAACTTGCGCCTCATTGATCAGCGCCGCGCTTGGCTGGTCATAGTCACGTGCAATTTTGGCCAATACACGCAGTTGCGCAGTATTCAATTCGCCATAAGGCACAGCCACCCTCAACATGGGAGCGTAGCGCTGCACATACCAGCCGTTCTGCAGGCGCAGCGGGCGGAACTCCTCTTCAGGCAGAAGGCCCGCTTGCCAGCGCGTCAGCTGATCGCGATACTGGCTGGCTCTTGCATGAACAAATTGGCGGTCGAAGTCAGTGTATTGGTACATGATTTAATTAGATGGCAATCAATTTAAGTCCAGCGTAGGCCAGCAAGACGGACAAGAGCGAGCGGATGATCCGGTCCGGGGTTTTTTTCATGAGCGCCGTGCCCAGCCAGATACCAGGCAGTGAGCCAGCCAGAAGCTTGGCCAGCAGCAACCAGTCCACCGAGCCGATGGATGCATGACCTAAACCTGCCACCAGCGTCAGCGGCACGGCATGGGCAATGTCAGCCGCCACAATGCGCGGCAGCGGCAGTGCTGGGTACAGCAGCATCAGCACAATTACTCCAATCGCGCCAGCGCCCACCGATGTGAGGGTGACCAGAGTACCAATGACTACACCAAACAGCACGGGCAGCGCCCAATGCCGGGCTTTTGTGGCCTGGTCCAGGTGTTCGGGTGCTATGTGCGTGGGCACAGCTTTGCCGCGAACGGCTTTGAATAGCGTTGCAGCCGCCGTAAGTAGCAGTGCAATGCCCAAAGTTGTTGTCATGATGGCTTGAGTTGCCGGGTTGGCGGGCCCAAGCTCCTGCAAAATATACAGCGTAACCAGACATG
>JAYVEE010000139.1:0-4747 GCA_043749005.1 Polaromonas sp.
GCCTGTATCCCTTGCCGCCCAAGCTGCTACAACCGTTGTATTGATCACGCCGCTGGGCCCCCTGATTTACCGATTGGCATTTCGGCCACTGGCCGATGCGACAGTGCTGACGCTTTTGATTGTGTCGGTAGCATTGCACAGCGTACTGGTTGGGCTAGGGTTGCTATTTTTTGGTGCAGAAGGCTCTCGCACTCCGGCTTTTTCAGAAGCGCGTCTTGACATCGGCTCGTTGCAGGTCAGTGGCCAGTCGCTGGTGGTGGTTGGTGTCACGCTGGCATTGGTAGTGCTGATGTTTTTGTTTTTTGGCCGCTCCATGGTGGGCAAAGCCTTGCGCGCCACCGCCATGAACAGAGTGGGTGCGCGGTTGATGGGAATTCCCACTGAACTGTCGGGCGACGTCAGTTTTGCGCTGGCCGCCTTGATTGGTGCCGTGTCAGGCTTGCTGATTGCGCCACTGACCACGGTTTACTACGACACCGGTTTTCTGATTGGGCTGAAAGGTTTTGTAGCTGCCATCATTGGCGGGCTTGCGAGTTACCCGTTGGCCCTAGCCGGCGCACTGATCGTTGGGCAGCTGGAAGCTTTTTCTTCGTTTTGGGCCAGCGCATTCAAAGAGGTACTGGTGTTTACGCTGATTATTCCTGTACTGTGGTGGCGCTCATTGTCCAGCCGCCATGTGGAAGACGAAGCATGAGCGCGCTGCACGACAACAGGTTGCAAAAAAAGGATCCGCTGATACCCGTGCAGCAACAATCTTCACGCGGCTGGGTGACGCAGCGCCAGTTAGCTCTGGCCGCGGTAGCCCTGCTGGCGCTGTGTTGGCCTTTTCTGCCTGAATTCAGCGTGGTGATATTGAGCTATATCGGTCTTTATGCACTGGTGGTCGTTGGCCTTGTCATGCTGACCGGCGTGGGCGGCATGACCTCTTTTGGCCAGGCGGCGTTTGTGGGTCTGGGTGCTTATGCAACGGCCTGGGTGTGCACCACCCCAGAGGTTGTGGCAGCCCTCAGCGGTGTTGTAGGCACCGCAGGGCTGCCATGGCTTGGCTTGGCGCTTGGCTTGGCGCTGACATTTACTGTTGCGTGGGCGTTGGGCGCGTTGACTGTCAAGCTGTCAGGCCACTACTTGCCGCTGGGCACCATTGCGTGGGGCTTGAGTCTTTATTACCTGTTTGGCAACATGGCGTTTCTCGGTGGTCAAACCGGTATCAGCGGCTTGCCGCCTCTGGTCTTTGCAGGCTGGTCGCTGGCGTCACCGCGCTCGCTGGGTGTGCTGATCTGGGCATTGTTGCTGCTTGTTTTGTGGCTGCTGCACAACCTGCTTGATTCGCGTGAAGGCCGCGCGATTCGGTCGCTCAAAAGTGGGCGGGTCATGGCTGAGGCAATGGGAATTGACACGGCGCGTTATCGCCTGAAATTGTTTGTGCTCAGTGCGTTGCTGGCAGCGCTGTCGGGCTGGCTTTATGCCCACCTGCAGCGGTTTGTGAACCCAACGCCTTTCAATATCAACATTGGTATTGAATATCTTTTTATGGCAGTTGTGGGTGGCTCAGGACATCTCTGGGGCGCCGTTCTGGGCGCGGCGGCAATTACATTGCTCAAGGAAAAATTACAGGACATATTGCCCAGCCTGTTGGGAACAACTGGCAACTTTGAAGTGATCGTATTTGGCTTGTTGATGCTGGTGGTACTGCAGCGTTTTTCTGATGGACTGTGGCCTACGCTGGCTCGCCTGAGTTACCGGTTTTTTCGGCACACCAATCCGCAGCTTGTCGCCCCTGCCCTAGTCCCTGTCCCGGCCTCTGGCTCAACACTTGCCTCGCGCGGTGTGTCTCCAGCGGGGCACGTACTGCTTCAGGCAGACAAGGTATCCAAGCGCTTTGGCGGTCTGGTGGCCAACAGTGATGTCAGCCTGAATCTAAAGGCCGGTGAGATTCACGCATTGATTGGCCCCAACGGGGCAGGTAAAAGTACTTTTTTTAACCTGATTTCCGGTGTGGACGATCCGAGTGGCGGCGAAGTGCGGCTGATGGGAAAGCTCATGCACAAGCTGCCGTCGCGCGTTTTTGCAAGCCGAGGCGTGAGCCGAACCTTTCAGCATGTCAGGCTGCTCGACCAGCGCAGTGTTGTAGAAAACGTGGCGCTGGGCGCACACGGCCGTGCCGCGTGTGGATGGCTCGGCTCCATGCTTCGCCTTGACCGAGCAGAAGAAGCCGCTTTGCTTGACGAAGCCCGGCGCCAGATAACGCGCTGTGGACTGGCGGCTCTGGCGGATGCTCCAGCTGCTTCACTGGCGCTAGGGCAGCAACGCCTGGTTGAGATTGCTCGGGCGCTGGCAAGCCAGCCCGCTGCGCTGCTGCTGGATGAGCCGGCCGCTGGCTTGCGGCACCTGGAAAAACGCGCGCTGGCCGATTTATTGATTCAACTGCGCACCGAAGGTTTGGGCATTTTGGTGGTGGAGCACGACATGGCTTTTGTGATGAATTTGGCTGACCGCATCACCGTGCTGGAATTTGGCTGCGTGATTGCAGAAGGGAGCCCGGCTGACATTCAATCCAATCAGCGCGTGCTTGATGCTTACCTGGGCGGCGCAGATCCGCTAATGGAGGCAGCGCCATGACAAACGATCTGTTAAAACTCGAAAATTTTTGCGTCGGCTATGGTCAGGTCGAGGCGCTGCACAACGTCAACCTTACGCTGCATTCGGGTGAAATCGTGACGGTAATTGGGCCCAACGGTGCAGGCAAAACAACGCTGCTCTGCGCTGCCATGGGGCTGTTACCGTCAGCAGGCGCCATGACACTGGCTGGTCAGCGGGTTGCCAGGCCCAGTGTTGAAGCACTGGTGGCATGCGGTGTGGCTCTCGTGCCCGAAAAGCGGGAGCTGTTTGCAGAAATGTCGGTTCAAGACAACCTGCTGTTGGGCAGCTTTTACCGATGGCGCAAGGGGCAGCGCGACCAAAAAGCCAGTATGGACGGCGTATTTGAGATTTTTCCACGTCTGCAGGAGCGCCGACAGCAGATGGCCTCCACCCTGTCTGGCGGTGAACGCCAGATGTTGGCGATTGGCCGGGCACTGATGGCTAAACCGCGTTTGTTGATGCTGGATGAACCATCGCTAGGCTTGGCACCGCTGATCGTGCGGGAAGTTTTAAAAGTTATTGCATCGCTGCGATTGCACGGCATTTCAGTATTGCTGGTAGAGCAAAATGCGCGCGCCGCACTTCAGGTAGCTGACCGTGGATACGTACTGGAAATGGGCGCCGTGGTTTTGGCAGGGCCTGCAAAAGATTTGCTGCACAACCCCCGTATTATTGAGTCTTACCTCGGCTTGGGCACGAAGCAAATAGTTTTGCCGGCGGGCCATTAGCGGGCAGCAAAGGTGGTGTTTTGCCGGCAGCGATGCTTTATCAGTAACTTGCTACAGCAGGGCTGCAGTGGTCACTCGCTGCAGCACAGCGGCGTAGCTGCCCTGCACTTCCATGCGGGCAGTAATGCCTTTGCTGGCTAACAGGCAGTGGGCTTTGGGCAGGTTCCAGCACGGAATTTGCGTGAACATATGGTGCTCGCCGTGGTAATTGACCCAGTACGGTGCAATGAGTGCGCGTTCAAAAAAGTTGGTGTGAGTGGTGCGCGCATGGCGCAGCGGGTCTGTTGAGTTTTCAACAATCAGGGCATGCTCTGCAATATTGCGCAGGCGGCTGACCAGCGGTAGCCAGGTGGCCATGGGAAGCAGCCACATCAGCAGCCACGCCCACCACAGCCCGGCAGCAGTAAACAGCGCAAACCCGACGGAGTTGGTGATAAGGAAAACGCGCTGTGCTTTCACTTCAAGTGCTATCAATACCCAAACAGATTCGTTCGGCTTAATCGCCCTCATTTTGTCTGCCAACGGGCCGAAACGCTGTTTGATAAACGTTTGCCCGGTTAAATCGCGCACAATTTTGCGACGCAGCGACGCGGGCGATATAGGGAACGGTGCCGACAGCACCAGATCCGGATCAGCGCTTTGCTGCACAAAGCGGTGGTGCTGCAAATGGTAGGGGCGATAAATGTGTAATTCCGAGCCGCCAAACCACAGCGCCGCCTTGTCATTGATGCGGCGATCCGGGTGCAGCAACCCATGCGCGGCGTCGTGCATCAAAATAAAAAGCCCCAGTTGCCGGGCTCCCACCACCATCACCACGACCGGAATGGTGATGGGCCACGCAGCGCCCGTTGCCATGGCAAGGCCAATTACCACCCAACAATGCAGCAGCAATGCCAGACCCTTAAATGATGAACGGCTGCTTAAAAGCAGCCATTCATCAGGAGTAAAAAAGTCTTCGGGTTTAACGCGAGGTGCAGAGAACATGTCTCACTGTAGGCAATACCGGGTTAAACATCAAGCAGCACCTGGGTGACATAGCCTTTGGACCTGAAAAAAGCATTTGCGCCTTTACTTCATGCCAAATTTGACTTTGGCGTCGTTCTGGCAGGAATCTTTCGGGGCGCCAGTCAGTGCGTCGCAGCGTTCGTTGGCGGCTTTGTACATGGCTTGTTTTTCGTCGGCGCTAGCGTCTTTTTTCACATCAGCCATTTTGTCAGACTTTGACTTGCTTGTGTCCATCGACACCTTGGCAATTTTGGCGTCGTCTTTGGCCTTGGTGTAAGCCACCTTGGCGTCTTTGACACACACGTCTTTGGCGTTGCCCGACAGGTCGTCACACTTTTCCTTGGCGGTGTCGTACATTGCGTTGGCCTTGGCCA
>JAYVEE010000140.1:0-4745 GCA_043749005.1 Polaromonas sp.
TCCTCTTCTGTCATCTCCTTCTGTCATCTTTGGCCAAAAAAATTTCCACCTCGACCGAAAAAAATTTCGGCCAAAGATGACAGAAGGAGATGACAGAAGAGGAAATTTTTTATTTTTTAATTTTCTGAGGTATTATTTTAACTTTCCGAAATTTATAACCGCTCCGTCTTTCAAAACCCTCTGAACCGCGGCCCATGCCCTTGGCGTCCATTCCGCCTGAGACTTGATCCAAACAAGCTGCACGCACTGAACCGACGCCGATGCAAGGTATCCTGCCAGCGCCTCGGATGGCATACAAGGTAGCGGCACAACCACGAGGGGTGGTGTGGTAGGAGAAAAGCACCGGGAGTGGAACATATGCGCCCGCCGAATGATCAGTGGGTTCCAGGTGTCCACAAAGACAAGCCGGTCGTCCAGTAGAGCCCACTGGTTTGGCGTCTGCGGCGCCCCATGAGAACCCGCGTTCGCGTGTGTGGCCATCACTATCAACCCGGCGGCGTGGTCAATGCCCAACTTGACTGTGAATGGCCCAAGTTCGGGGCCAGGAGGGAGAGGAGGCAGTAACAGGCGCGCGGCCGCCGCAAGTTCGTCCCCAGGATCATAGAAGGCGTTGCAAACAAACTTGATTGGAGGTTTCTGCGTGGCCAAAAAACAGGAACGGCAACGCTCCTCGGGGCCGTGGCGCGCGCACCCCAGGGACTCCGGTGCGTCGTGGTGTCGCGCCTCCGACAACAGCTCGAACGCGGCGCCTCGCTTCCAGTGCTGAGGTTTCAACAACAACGGGTCGTCGGGGCGCAGGGGGACAACAAGCCCGCGGCCCAAGAAAAACGCGGCGGCGCGTGCCCCAACTTCACACGAAAACTCGGATCGCGTGAGCGGCCTGCGCCGGAAGGCGACCAACACGCGAGCCCACGCGTCAGCAAACTCATTGTCGCGGGAAAAAACCACCGTCTCGGGAGTCGCTCCGAACGTGACCACGTCGTCGTCGGGTTCGCTCACCGCCGCATCCAGCTTCTCAGGCGTGGATGTCATCGCAAATTTGATGGCCTTTCGCCCGAAGCGCTTGTACAGCGCATGCGCCTGCGCGAGGCGCGGGGACTGGAGGACGTGCAGGTTGTCAAAGAGGCCGCAGTTGTTGGGCAGAAGCCCCATCTGGCGCGTTGCCAGGACCGCATCAACCCACTTGTTGGACGCCAGGTTCGCAGGAAGGTCCCCGCGGAGCACAAAGGCGGTGGCGGCGCGTGTCGTGTCGTCAAGCAGCGCGTTCAGCTTTGCCCGCCACTGGGGGCGCAAGGTGGGCGCAGGTGCTTCGTGCCAGCCGGGGTCTCCACCATCCACCAGAGCGTCGGTGCTGGTGTAGAGGACGCAGGGCGAGAAGCTGAACGGCGCGTGGTCCGTCCGGAACGCAAACTTACGCTTGCCACAACACAGAGTGCCCTCCCAACCGCCGTCAGGCGGCGCCGAGAAGCTTTCGATCCAGTACTCAAACATCTAACGTGCAGGTATTTATGGTGCAAAATTTAAATTGTAAATCGAATAATGGAAAAAATACTTGAGACACACGAAACCGTTGTGCTTGTTGATCCCGATGTGATCAACGTGGATGACGTTAAAATCGGGGGAGGCGTACGCAAAGCCGCCCTCGCACTTGGATTTGGTGGGGCATTAGCAGTTTTTTGTTTTCTTTTATTCCCATAACTATTACGCGTTTTCCTTTGCCAATGCACACGCCTCAGCGATCAGCAACCCTGGCGCGTACGAACGCCGACCGCTTCCATTACAAAAGGTACACGCATCGCAACGCACCAACCAATTTTTAATTTTACTTAGCTATCGTGGACTCCACGCACAAATTACGAACGCGTACGACACCTTTCACGCCGCCCTGAGTGCAGTAAATTGCATACCACGCGGTGCACCCGTGCCGGAGGAAATCCACAACCAGTTGGCTGATGCACATGACGTGCTTTCGGACATCCTTTCTTGCCCAGAATGCCACGTTTTTATAAATCACGAACGCTTGGCGCGTTCCCGTGTTTCGATGTGCGGTCACGTGTACTGCAAGGCGTGTTTCGAGCGTGTTGCTGGCCGCAGCAACGCGGTGTGCCCAAGATGCCCCGGTCAGCAGCGAATGACGTGATCATTATTTATCGCTCGCTGTATGGACTCTTTATCTTTGGAACGAAAAAGACAGGAGTATAATTGTATGGAACGCGCCACGCGTCTCGCGCTTGAGCAAAAAGTACAGTCTCTTGAAAAGGAGCTTGCTGCAACAAAGGAACGCTTATTTGCGAACGATGCCCTCTTGGAAAGTCTGGCGCACAGGCTTCAGGCCGCGGAAACATCTGAAGCGGCTGCGTACGAGAGTCTTGCCGCCGCCCTAGAGAAAAACGCGCCTGGCACCAAGAAAAGATCTGGTTACGCGTCTGCGTGAAGCGGCATGGAGTCCACAAGGGCAAGTATGAGCGCGTCGTGCTGCGCGTTTGCTCGCAACCGCGACTCCACCGCTTGTTTGAGCATGCTGTGTATCTTGTCGGCGTAGCTTGTTAGTGAGCTGCATGTGTTGGCCTCTTTCAGCGGTTGCACGACACCGGTGACACGCCGCATCAGGTCATCAAGAGTGTTCTCCTGCGCAACCTGTACTTGTGCAACAAAATCGCCCATGCCACCGCCGGTCAAGGGCTCGTCGTCCGAATCCTCCGCATCGGATTCCGGAAGTTGAGCAGTCCCGCATTTGGCATTGTAGATGGTCCAAAACTCTGATGCAACCAAGTTGACGTGGAAGCGCGCCTTTGCTTGGTTGAAGTTGAAAAGGTCTCCAAGTACACATGCAATTGGTAAAGGCGGCGCGTCGGCCCACGTGTATCCGTCCTCTTTGCGTGGCAAAGCGTAGAAGGGGCGCGCAATCACCAGTTCGCAGTGTTCGCACAAACACTTTGTGCCCCAGAAGCAGTCCACGAGCGTGCCGCCTCCAAGACAAGAGGAGCACCGGGGCGCGGGGGCTTGGAGAAACGTCTGCACCGCCGCATTGCCCAGCATCAGTCCAACCCAAGTTTTTATTGTGGTCGGATAGACGCCAGCGGCGATCGCATGCTCGTATGTCAGCGCAACTACACAGAAGGCAAGCTCGTGGATGGATGCGTATGGTGAGTAGGCACCGCACTTGGCGCAACATTCAAGCTGTTTGGCGCGTTACTTTCTGGCGCTTGCTGCGTGTTGTGGACGCGCCTCGTGCAAAAAGTCGTTGTTGTCAAGAGCGTAGGAATGAACTTGACAGTTCTGCACATTTTCCACTGCACTTGCAAAAGCTGCAATGACATCCCATTGTAAGCGCGGCTGCGACGAGGCGCGAGGCATAGAAAGCAAACGACAGTGCGAAAAATTTTATGCTATTTAATTTTGCATAATTTCTTGTTTACAATGGTTCTTCAAAACAAGTTTATGCTGAAGCTGTCTTGCTGCCCTGTTTGCGCGAATCGATTGTCTGCGGCAACTTTGCTGACTTGTGGATGTACCATGTGCGCAACACACCTGACAAAGAATACTCGGAGGTGTCCTTCGTGTTACAAGCCATACACGTGCTCGGTTCCGAATTTGGTGGCTACAAACATAATATCAATATGGCATTCAAACCGACTGGAAAACTGTAGGCGGACTTCCAATTGATTTTGCGGTTTCAACATCATCGCACGTTTGGAGCCAGCGGTACAAATCATTGGGATTTGATTTAGATGCTCGGCGAAGCCAAGCCTCTGCGCTCCAAGTTTTTCGGTCGCCGCGGTTGGTGGGGATGACACCTGACGGTGAGAGGGCAGCGCATTGCAAAAGAATAACAATCAATTGTGTACAGAAATACTTGTCTGTCGTGTCTTTCAGGAGACCGTGGTGGTAGAAATTCAAGCCAACAGGAATTGGTGTGAGCGCTGTGTAGAAAGCAACATTGTGGAAACCGGAACAGTTCTGTGCGACGGCACACCGCATCATCCGGTAGATTGCGCCGCGATCACAAGACAGACTCAGAAAATAATATTTTTTGGCCCATTCGGCGCGCGCGGTGCGTTTCAAATGAACTCCTCCTTCCATCCAAATATCTTTACCGTTTTCGTCGGTGCCTGCCCACATCTTTTTGATCACACTGATCTTCACATATGTGTCGGGCTTTACGGCAACAATGATTTCGATGTGACAAAGTTTCCCACACGGGTAGGAGTCGGTGCGCTTTCGGGTGTATTGTGCCGCCATTTTATTCAGCCAGTGCTCGTGCTTCTTGCTACCAACAACACGGCACGCAAGCATGATGTTTTCGGCATCTTTGAAATTTGTTGAAAAGTCGAAAGTTTGGATAATCCCCTCACCCTCCTTCTTGTTGATGCGCTTGTGTTTTTCCGAGCGAGCCTTTACATTAGACATATTCCACTCATCTCATTACAGTTCAAAAGCTTTTATATCGTTTGGCTTTACAGGGCGTCATGATCAGCCTGTGCTAGTGCACGCACTCGTGGTGTACGCTTGGATTTTTTTGACTGCATGCCCTCCACTGGATCTGATGCGTCTCTTTTTGCAGATGTCCCATGTAGCCGCATTGGTTCGAACACAAGAGGCGGGTCGTCTTCATCATCCATTGAATGCAAATAGAAAAAAGAAAGAAAGGAAAATTTTTTCGGATAATAATTTTATATTTTTGTTTCTTTACCTTTTGCGCTTCAAGCCCTCGAGCCTTGCAACCAGACCCGATGTCACGAAGC
>JAYVEE010000141.1:0-4744 GCA_043749005.1 Polaromonas sp.
CTGGTCAATAACAAAACGGATGTGCTGGATGAACTGTTCTGGAACAGCCCGCAAACATTGCGTTATGGTGCGACTGAAAACTTATATGGTTTCGATGCCATACAGGCATTTCGGGCGGGACGGCCTGCGCAAGGCCTGATGCGCATGGTTTTAAAAACCATCATCACCACTTATGGAAATGACTTTGCCACCGCCAATATTGAGTTTCAGCGTGCGGGCAGTACCCGACCAAGTCGCCAAAGCCAGACCTGGCTACGCACACCTGATGGCTGGCGGGTAGTGGCGGCGCATGTGAGCCTGCTGGCATGAAGGAAGTTGCACCTGCTTCTGAACAAGCCCGGCTGCGTTAACAGGGCTATTAAAGTTTTTCTGTGCCATCAATCATTGCCCCAGCCCCAAAATTAACGACCCGCATTCACCCGTCACGGGCGGCAGAGGTGTATGAGCAGCTCAAGCGCGACGTGTCTGACTTCAAACTGGTGCCAGGCGACCGTTTTACCGAGACTGAAATCAGCGAACGCATGAACGTGTCTCGCACACCTGTGCGGCAAGCGCTGTTCAGAATGCAGCAGGAAGGCTTTGTCGAGGTACTGTTCAGGAGCGGCTGGCGTGTGTTGCCGTTTGACTTTGACCAGTTTGAAGAACTCTACGACCTGCGCCAGGTACTGGAAACCACCGCCGTACATCGCCTGTGTGAGGATGCGTCCAAAGTCAGTCAGCAGCAGCTGGAGGCACTGGCTGGTATCTGGCTCGTCGGCTCTGCTGACCGAAGCCTGGACGCCAAACAGGTTGCGCAGTGGGACGAGGCTTTTCACTGCACGCTGGTAACTGCTGCAGGCAACGCCGAAATGGCGCGCGTGCATCGCGACGTGACAGATCGCATCCGCGTGATTCGGCGGCTGGACTTTACCAAGCAGCCGCGCATTCATACGACATACGACGAACACAGCAAAATCTTGCAAGCGGTCTTGCAAAAGCGCGGTGACCAAGCCGGCCTGCTGCTGCGTGCCCACATTCAATCAAGCCAGAGTGAGGTGCGAAAAATCACACTGCACCAGGTGCATCTGGCGCGGCAAGCGGTGCGCTGATTCAAACGCCGTAAAACCTGAACGCCATGTCCGGCCTGCGCCCGCTGACCAGCTCGGCCAGTGCCTTGCCTGAGCCTGCGCCGTGCGTCCAGCCCAGCGTGCCATGACCCGCGTTTACCCAGAGTTTTTTGACTGGGGTTTGGCCAATGTAAGGGATGTTGGTAGGTGTGGCGGGGCGCAGGCCGGCCCAGAAATTCGGTGTGCCGCCTTCGCTCGCCAGTCGCGTGTCGCAGACGCCGGGCACTACTTCTTCAACCCTGCGGGCCAGCATGGCGCAGCGTGCCTGGGCCAGCGGGCTGGTCAGCGACAGGTCGTAACCACCAAGTTCAATCGTGCCTGCTACGCGCAACTGGTCACCCAGTCGGCTCATCGCGCATTTGACTTCATCGTCAATCGTGCTGACTTGCGGCGCCAGCTTGGGGTGCAAGATTTTGAAGGTAGCGCTGTAGCCCTTGCCGGGGTAGATCGGCAAATTGACGCCAACGCTGCGCAACAGGGGCTCGCTATAAGAGCCGCAGGCAACCACCACCGCATCAGCCTTCAATAACCGCTCTTTTTCAGTATCATCTTGACCTGTAGACCCATGAATACGGGCGTAAACAGCTACTGACTCAATAGCATCATCAGCCTTGTTCAATTGCACAATATCGTGGCCATACAAAAACTGTGCGCCGCGCGTCAAGCAACGCGCTGCCAGCGCCTGGGTAAAGACGCGTGCATCGCCGCTTTCGTCGCTGGCGGTGTAGGTTCCTCCCACAATGCGGTGCGCAAAAGCGGTGAAGGCGGGCTCAATCGCCAGCAGTTCGGCCCGGCTGATGACCTTGCGGTCAACGCCGTACTTGCGCATCAGGGCTGCTGCACCGCCAGCGGTGTCAAACGATCGCAGGTCGGTAAAAAAATGCGCGATGCCGCGTTCCATGCGGTTGTACTCAATGCCGGTGTTGCGCACCACTTCTTTCAGCGCATTGTGGCTATATGCGCCGAGCGCCACTAGTTGCTGCACATTGCGTTCAAAGGCCGTGTCATTGCACTGGCTTAAAAATCGTAAGCCCCAAAGCCATTGGCGCATGTCAAATTGCGGACGAAAGAGCAGCGGCGCATCGTCTCTGAACATCCACTTCAACGCTTTTAAGGGTGCATCACGGCTGGCCCAAGGCTCGCAGTAGCTGACCGATATTTGCGCGGCGTTGGCAAAGCTGGTCTCCATGGCGGCTTGCGGCTGTCGGTCAACTACCGTGACTTCGTGGCCGCGCTCCAGTAAATGCCAGGCAGTGCTGATGCCGATGATGCCTGCCCCCAATACGATGACCTTCATGCCTTGCCTTTTTACGTAACTGCCTGACTGAATTTTCACGCATGACCTGAACTTTGAATAGTCGAATTAAGCGGATAGACTGATCATCAGTTTGACTAATGCAAAAGAAAACAATGAGGGTGAGATGAATAGTTTTGATTCTTCCGCGCTTGAATGTCTGGCAGCTATTGTTGAAGAAGATGGCTTTGAACGTGCAGCGGTGCGACTGTCCATCACGCAGTCGGCGGTGTCGCAGCGCCTGCGAACGCTCGAATCACAGGTCGGCACCGTTTTGCTGGTGCGCACGCGGCCGCTGCGGCTGACCAGCGCTGGGCAATTGCTGCTCAAGCACACCAAAATGCTGCGGTTGATTCGTGCGGACCTTGAACGCGATCTGCACGAGCTCGCACCAAATGCATCGAGCGGCTCGCGCGAGGAGTCCCGCATTTCAATCGCCATTAATGCCGACAGCATCGCCACCTGGGCCCTGCCCGCGCTTGACGGCCTGGCGCGGCAGGGCTTGCCGATTGAGATCATTGCTGACGACCAGGACTTCACCCACGAACGCCTGCGTGAAGGCCAGGTGCTGGGCTGCGTGACGACCCTCAAAGCTGCATTGCGAGGCTGCAAGGTCAGCTCGCTTGGGTACATGAATTACGTGGCTGTAGCCACCCCCGAGCTGGCGCTGCAAAAACTGGCTGATCAGCTGCTGGGCAAGCATAACTTTCGCAGGCTGCCATTTATTGTGTTCAATCGCAAGGACGACATGGCGGGTGAGTTTGTCAGCAAGGCATTTGGCTTGAAAAGCGTGCAACTGGAAAAAGTGTTTGTTCCGTCATCGGAGGGTCAGGTGCGGGCACTGCGCGCCAGCTGGGGTGCGGCAGTGCTGCCGCAGCTGTTGGTGCAAGCAGACATAGATGCTGGCAGGCTGGTAAATTTATGCCCCACGTATGCGCTGCCCATTGCGCTGTACTGGCACTGCTGGAATCTTCAATCCGAGGTGCTGGACGCGCTGTCCAGAGCGTTGCATGCGTCAGCGTTGCAGGATTTGTCCGGCGCTGTGTCTGGCAACAAAGCCATCAAGCCTTAATTGTGGGACAAACGATGCTGCAAGAAAAACGCCAGCATTGCGGCTGATGCTGATGGCCCTTCGGGATCTGTGAAGCTGCCCGCTGCGTCGCCACCAGACCAGGCGTGTGCGCCGTCGTCAATGAGCCAGTTTTCAATGTACGGTTTGCCGTCGGCTGTGCTGTAGACAATGCGCTCAATCTTCTGATCACTGTTGTGGGTCATGGCAGTTTGCGTTTTTACCAGCTTCAGTCCGGCTGCTGACAGGCCAGCCAATGCGGCATCGGTGATGTGTTCGCTGTTGTCGGGATGTACAGTTCTGTCAGCCATGCCATGAAAAATAATGGTGGGCAAAGCCGAAGGGCTGCGCCCTTTTGCGCCTGACCGCATTGCACCAAACGCAGACATCAGATCTCTCGCAGAACCAGCCGCCAACCCTGAATGCACACCCACGGCCGCAAACATCTCAGGATGCAGGCCTGCCATGACAGCCGCCATCGCACCGCCTGCTGACAACCCCGCGATGTAAACCCGCTGCGGGTCTGCGCCGTACTGTTGTACGATTTTTTGCGTCAACGCGGCAATCATGCCGGGCTCCCCATGGTCGACCTGCTGGTGGCCGGGTTCAAACCAGTTCCAGCAGCGCATGGCGTTGGCGCTGGTAATTTGCTCGGGGTAGAGCACCATCACCTGGTGCTGTTCAGCCAGCGCGTTCATGGCGGTGCCGTTTGAAAAGTCCAGGGCATCCTGCTTGCAACCGTGCAGCAGCACCACAAGTGGCATGCGTGTGGTGTTGCTTGCGCTGGTTGCTGACGGCACATACACCCGATAGGGATAGGTGTCCCCTTCAAACTTGAACTGGTGTTGGGTAAAGCTGGCGCTGCGCCGGGGCGCTGGATTGGTTTCGTCGGTGTCTGAATTTTGGCCGGGCTGCGCGGGAGGCGGCAAGATGATCACTTGCGGCAGCGGCGCTTCGACCTGTGGGTCATTGGCGGCGGGCACAGCCTCGCCTCTGCCTTGTGGACTGACTTGTCGCCTTACTTGTGGTGTGTCACTCGACAACGCACGCTGAATCAGGCGCGTAGCATCGAGCAGCTTTCCCGTACCGACCAGCCGGGTGGCGTTGCGCATGGCTTGGCCGAACGACTTTTGTATGAAGGACTTTGACATGGTGTTTCCTGAAAGCAGCAAATGGTGCACTGCAACATAGAATACGCCTTTTACGAGTGATATGCCACCTTTCTGGCCAGTACTCTTGTAGCGCGGACACACTGCAAGGCATCTACCTGACACA
>JAYVEE010000142.1:0-4734 GCA_043749005.1 Polaromonas sp.
AGCGTGACAACGTGTTTCCATTTTTCGATGGAGGTCAGGTTTGAAGGTCTTAAAGCTCTCGGCGCAAGGTTTACCGCAATCCTGGATCAGTCTGGAGGAAGCGGTGTTGCACTACGCTTCTGACGAGGTGAGGTGGGAAATGGGCGCTCGCGTGGCAACTTTTCACGGTGGCCACAACGCCATCACGGGTAACCAGTCCATCATCACCATCAACAGCATCATTGGCACGAAGGGCGTGCCTAAAATCAATCCGTTTGAGCTGAAACCCGGCTTGACCAACGGCAAGCTGTTTGTACGTGACCGCAATGTGTGCGCTTATTGCGGCCAGCACTTGTCGGAAGAAGACTTGACGCGCGAGCACATCATTCCTTTTGGGCAAAAAGGTGTGGACACCTGGATGAATGTCGTTACTGCCTGCCGCGCCTGCAACCACCGCAAAAGCAATCGCACACCCGAACAAGCCGGGATGCCGCTGCTGTACACGCCCTATGTACCCAGCTTGTGGGAAGATTTTATTTTGCGCAACCGCCGCATCCTGGCCGACCAGATGGAGTTTTTGATGGCGCACATACCAAAAACGTCACGCTTGCATGCGTGACGATCCGATTCTTCGTCTTGGCTACGCAGCTAAAAACTTAGGCGAACACGCCTGCCGTATCCTGCATGCGGTTGGACACTTCATCCAAATGATGAAACGTATCGCCAAACGTCATTTCCAGTTGCGTCAGCTTTTTGAAGTAGTGACTAACGATGTACTCGTCCGTTACGCCAATCCCGCCGTGCAGCTGCACGGCTTCCTGGCCTACGCGGCGCATGGACACGCCCAGCTGGTATTTGGCTCTGGCCATCGCCGCGCTGCGTTCTGCTGCTGGCGCGTTGAGCTTCAGGCTGGCGTAATAGCTCATTGAGCGGGCCAATTCCAGTTGCATCTTCATGTCGGCCACACGGTGGCGCAGTGCCTGGAAGCTGCTGATCAACACACCAAACTGCTTGCGGGTGTTCATGTATTCCACTGTAATGGCCAGCGTTTTGTCCATCACGCCAATCGCTTCAGCGCAGGTGCTGGCAATGCCGATATCTACTGCATGAGCCAGGGCGATTGCGCCATCCAGTGTGATCAAGGTAGCCGGGGCGTCTTTTAAAATGACATCAGCCGCGCGGCCACCGTCCTGTGTGCCATAGCCACAGGTGGCGACGCCAGGCGCTATGCGTTCCACCAGAAACAGCGCCAGTTTGCCGCCAGTCATCGCCGGAACGATGAAAGCATCTGCATGATCCCCACACGGTACTATGCTTTTCGTAGCTGCTAGCACCCATTTTTGTTGGGTTAAAGTCGCTTTTGCCTCACATTTTGAGAGGTTGTAACGTCCGGTACGCTCTTGATGCGCCAAAACGACCAGGCTTTCACCCGCTGCTATTTTTGGCAACCAGTCTTTTTTTACGGCGTCTGGCGCATAGCTTGCCAGCACTGCACTGGCTATCAACGTTTGGCCTATCGGCTCCAGCACCATGCCGCGCCCGAGTTCTTCCATCACCACCATGCCCTCGGTCGGTCCCATGCCCATGCCGTCATACGCTTCAGGCACGTACAACCCGGTCAGACCCAATTCCGCCAGCTCGCCATAGGCTTCGCGCGAAAATCCTCCTGCTGCAGTGATACCTTTGCGGCGTACGAAGTCATAGCCCTTGCCCACCCATTTACTTACTGCATCGCGCAGTTGTTCCTGATCATCTGTGAAATTGAAGTTCATGTTGTTCAGTCCTTAGCCGAGTACAACTTGTGCCACGATATTTCGTTGCACTTCATTGCTGCCGCCGTAAATAGTGGTTTTGCGCATGTTGAAGTATGTCGATGCCAGTGGTGCATTGCTTGACATGCCGCCTGGGTAATCGCCTTGCCAGCCAGCTTCCATGGCTTCTTCAATAAACGGCAGGGCAAAAGGCCCTGCAGCCAGCATCATCAGCTCGCTGTAGCGTTGCTGGATTTCACTACCCTTGATTTTAAGCAGACCTGCAATATCGAGCGAATTCTTACCCGTTTTTTCGGCCGAAAGCACACGCAGCACCATCATTTCAAGCGCCACCACGTCGACTTCAAGCTTGGCGATTTCATCTCTGAATCTGAAGTCGTCCCAAACACCTTCAGCCTTGGCAATCTTTTTCAGCCGCTCCAGCTCGCGCTTGCTGCGGTTGACATCCGCAATGTTGGTGCGCTCGTGGCTAAGCAGGTGCTTGGCGTAAGTCCAGCCCTTGTTCTCTTCGCCAATCAGGTTGTTGGCTGGCACTTCGACGTTGTCAAACCACACTTCGTTGACTTCGGCCTCACCGTCCAGCAAAACGATCGGCTTGACGCTCACGCCGGGAGACTTCATGTCAATCAGCAAAAACGAGATGCCAGTTTGCGGTTTGCCATCATTGCTGGTGCGTACCAGGCAAAAAATCCATTCGCCGTACTGGCCTAATGTGGTCCAGGTCTTTTGGCCATTCACAATGTATTTGTCTCCGACCCGTTCTGCTTTGCACTTGACAGAAGCCAGATCGGAACCCGAACCCGGCTCGCTGTAGCCCTGGGACCACCACACATCACCGTTGGCAATGCCGGGCAAAAAGCGCGCTTGTTGCTCCGCATTGCCAAACGCCATGATGACGGGTGCCACCATGACAGGCCCAAACGGCACCACGCGTGGTGCACCGGCTAGCGCGCATTCTTCCTCAAACAGATGCTTTTGCACGGCACTCCAGCCGGGGCCGCCAAACTCTGTAGGCCAGCCGTGACCCAGCCAGCCTTTTTTGCCCAAAATTTTTGCCCAGCGCTGCATGTCCTCACGCGTCTGGCGCAGCGCGTTGCGGACCTTGTGCTGAATGTCTGCGGGCAAGTTGGCATGTACCCAAGCGCGTATGTCTTCTCTGAAAGCCTGCTCGTCGGGCGTAAAAGCTAAATCCATGGGAGTTTCCAATCACACTGTTAATACGGTGTTTTTAGCACGAATATGCTTATTGCGATGTCAATGCGGTGACTTCGCGATGGCGATAATCTTTTCTACATGACGCAAACAGAAAAAAATATCGTTGTCTTAATTTCGGGTAAGGGTTCAAACATGCTGGCCATCGCCGATGCCGCGCTCAAGGAGAAATGGTTCAGCAGGTTTGGCGCGCGAATCTCCTGCGTGATCAGCAACAGGCCGCAGGCTGAGGGATTGGCGTCGGCAATTGCTTTGGGGCTGGCTACTGAAGCACTGGACCACAAAACATTTGCCACCCGCGAGGATTTTGAGTTGGCGCTTGTCAAGCTGATTGACAAGGACCAACCCGTTCTGGTCGTGCTGGCGGGGTTTATGCGAATCTTGACGCCGGCGTTCACTGCCCGTTACTCGGGTCGCCTTGTCAACATCCATCCGTCTTTGCTGCCCGCTTTTACAGGGCTTGATACGCACCAGCGCGCTATTGATGCAGGTTGCAAGGTGGCGGGCGCCACCGTACATTTTGTGACCACTGAGCTGGATCACGGCCATATTGTTGCGCAGGCCGTAGTGCCTGTATTGCCTCTTGACACGGCCGCCACTTTGGCTGCCAGGGTGTTAAGTCAGGAGCACTTGCTCTACCCCAAGTCAATGCGGGTTTTACTACAAGGCCTTACAAAGTTGTCCCAGCAAGTTGAAGGCCGTTGAGTACAGTTGGAACTAGCCGATGCCGCCGACGTTATTCTGAAATGGCGCTTGAATGAAATTTGCTCTCGGTCTTTTTAATTCTAATTTTTAATTTCACTGCGCAGGATTCATCATGAAATTTTCACGCAAACTTGTTTCCCTCACTTTCGCTGCCATGCTGGGCTTAGGAGCTGCATCGTCATTTGCGCAAGTTACCGTCGGCAATGCATCCATGCTGGCGTCCAAAGACATCATTGATAACGTCGCCAATTCCAAAGACCACACCACCCTCGTAGCCGCCATGAAAGCCGCTGGCCTGGTGGACACGCTTAAAGCCGCCGGCCCACTTACCCTTTTTGCGCCGACAAACGCAGCTTTTGCAGCCTTGCCAGCCGGTACGGTTGACACCCTCCTCAAGCTTGAAAACAAAGGCATGCTGATTGGAATTTTGACGTACCACGTCGTGCTGGGCAAAATTGACACTGCAGCACTGACCAAAATGATCATGGACGGCAAAGGCAGCACAACCTTCAAAACTGTTGCAGGCGGCATGCTGACAGCCAAGTCGGCTGGCGGCAAAGTCATCATCACCGACGAAAAAGGCGGCTCGTCCACTGTGACAATTGCTGACGTGTATCAGTCGAACGGCGTGATTCACGTTGTAGACAAGGTGCTGATGCCCCAGTAATTTCGGCATCACTCTTAACTCAACCCTCTTTTGCAAGCAAAAGTTAACGCAGTTGATACTGCGCCGCTTTCACAATACTAGCTGCATCCACATTAAAAAATGCACGCAGCGCAGCCCGCGTGTCACTGCGGCCAAAGCCGTCTGTGCCTAACGTCGTATAGCTGCGGCCTTCCGGCAGATACGCGCGAATGCTTTCGGGTACGGCGCGCACGTAGTCGGTGGCGGCAATGATTGGGCCTTCGCTGTCAGCCAACTGTTGCGTGATGAAAGCTTCACCTGCATCCGCGTTTGCACAGCCGTCCCTTGCCAGTTCGCTCCAACTGGTCACACTGAAAACCGTGACTTCTATTCCTATCGCTTCCAGTTGCGCTGCAGCCTTGAGTACCTCGGTCAAAATCG
>JAYVEE010000143.1:0-4689 GCA_043749005.1 Polaromonas sp.
TTTCGTGTGTGAACCTGAAATCCAATGATTTTGAACTTTTCGGTTTAGAGCAAAAGTTCAGGCAAGATCGCCCGCCAATAGACGACCGGTGGAAGGAGCTTCAGAGTGAAGCGCATCCCGACAAGTTTGCAGCCCAGGGTGCATCAGCCCAACGCGTAGCTATGCAGTGGTCCGTGCGAATCAACGAAGCCTACCAACGTCTCAAAGACCCACTCAAGCGTGCAGAGTATCTGTGTGAGTCAAACGGTTTTCCTGTTAACGCTGAAAACAACACCGCCATGCCTGCCATCTTTTTGATGGAGCAAATGGAATGGCGGGAAGCACTTGACGAGGCAGAAACAGTCGAAGAGATACATCAAATAGAATTGCAAGCTAATGAATATGGGCGTAATCAGCTATTAAAAATAGAGCATGCAATTGATGTTCAACATGATTTCAAGCAGGCTGTTGAGCATGTGAGAGCCTTGATGTTTGTTGAGCGTTTTGCAACTGAAGTTGATGTAAGACTCGACCTACTGCAACAATAAACACAGCAACCGAATTTCAAGCAACATGGCTCTCCTCCAAATCTCCGAACCTGGCCAGGCACCCAGCCCGCACGAAAGGCGCATTGCTATCGGCATTGACCTGGGTACGACGCATTCGCTGGTAGCCAGTGTGCGCAACGGCGTGTCTGAATGCCTGCCCGACGACGACGGACGGGTGATTTTGCCCAGCGTGGTACGTTACATGGATGGCGACAAACGTCAGATTGGTTATGCAGCGCTGGCTGCGCAGGTTGATGATCCGGCCAACACTATATCTTCCGTCAAGCGCTTGATGGGGCGGGGCATTGACGACATTGGCAGTCGTGCGCAGCTGCCTTATCAATTGATTGACAAGCCCGGAATGGTGACGCTTCAAACCGTGGCCGGCGAAAAAAGCCCGGTCGAAATCAGCGCCGAGATTTTGGCGACATTGCGCTTTCGGGCTGAAGACACGTTTGACGACGACATTTATGGGGCCGTCATCACTGTGCCTGCCTACTTCGACGATGCCCAACGTCAGGCCACCAAGGATGCGGCGCAACTGGCGGGGCTGAATGTGCTGCGCCTCATCAATGAGCCGACCGCTGCAGCGATAGCGTATGGTCTGGACAACGCGAGCAAAGGTGTTTTTGCCATTTATGATTTGGGCGGCGGCACGTTTGATATCTCCATTCTGCGCTTGACCGCAGGTGTGTTTGAGGTTGTGGCTACGGGCGGTGATTCAGCTTTGGGCGGGGACGACTATGACCGCGCGTTGGTGGACTGGGTGCTGACTAAAGCAGGTCTTGCAGCCGATGCCTTGAATGCTACCGACAAAGCGGCTTTGCAGCGCGCAGCGCGGGCTTGTAAAGAAGCGCTGTCAGTCAATTCTGTCGCCATTTTCAAAGTTCAATTGGCCAAAACGCTGGTTAATTTTGACATGCGAGCCGAAGACTTTGAAACAGCCACCGCTCATCTGACCCAACGCACACTGACAGCTGTGCGCAAGGCGCTGCGCGATGCCAAGATGAGCAAAGAAGACATCGAAGGTGTGGTGCTGGTTGGCGGCTCCACCCGCATGCCACAGGTGCGCAAGTCTGTTGCTAGCTTTTTTGGGCGCGAACCCCTGGTTAATTTGAATCCCGACGAAGTGGTAGCACTGGGTGCGGCTATTTCAGCCAACCAGCTGGCAGGCAATAGCGCGGGCAATGATCTGCTGCTGCTCGATGTGATCCCCTTGTCATTGGGTATTGAAACCATGGGCGGCCTAGTGGAGCGCATCGTGCCGCGCAACCAGACCATTCCCACCGCCATGGCGCAGGACTTTACAACGTACCAGGACGGCCAGACTGCTCTGGCACTGCATGTCGTGCAGGGCGAGCGTGATTTGGTGGTTGACTGCCGCAGCCTGGCCCGTTTTGAGCTGCGCGGCATACCGCCGATGGTTGCAGGTGCAGCGCGTATCCGCGTCACATTTACTGTTGATGCCGATGGTTTGCTCAGCGTGGATGCCAAAGAGCAGGTCAGTGGCGTTGAAGCACGCATCGACGTCAAGCCATCGTACGGTCTGTCGGATGACGAAATCGCTCGCATGTTGCAAGACAGCTTTTCAACCGCACAGCAGGATATGGCCTCGCGTGCCCTGGCTGAAGCAAGGCTTGATGCTGACCGCATGGTGTTGGCAGTCAAAACGGCGATTGATGCGGATGCCGATTTGCTAAGCCCGAACGAGCGCGCGCAAATTGACAGCCTGATAGTGGGATTGATTGATACCCGCGAAAACGGTGATGCCGCTACCATTGAAGCCGCTACCCAAGTTTTGGCTAAAGGTACAGAAGCCTTTGCTGCTGAACGCATGAACCGGGGCATACGTCATGCCCTGGCTGGCAAAAATATTGAATCTGTCTGAACAATTTAGCGCATCATGCCCATCATCAAAATACTCCCTCATGCTGAATATTGCCCCCAAGGCGCTGAGATTACCGCACCCGCTGGCACATCGATTTGCGAAGCCTTGCTGGACAATAAAATAAATATTGAACATGCTTGTGATATGAGCGCGGCGTGTACCACTTGCCACGTCATCGTGCGTGAGGGTTTGGCTTCGCTCAATCCTGCCGAGGAAGAAGAGGACGACCTGCTGGACCGCGCCTGGGGGCTAGAGCCCAATTCGCGCTTGAGCTGCCAAGCGATATTGGCGCAAGCCAACGTAACAGTGGAAATACCCAAGTACACCGTCAATCATGCCAAAGAGTTGCATTAAAAATGACGTTATGCGCCAAGTTTTTTTAGATACCGAAACTACAGGTCTGTCCCCAGACAACGGCGACCGCATCATTGAAATCGGTTGTGTCGAGCTGATAGCCCGCAAACTGACCGGCAACAACAAGCATTTCTACCTGAACCCTGAACGGGACAGCCATGAAGACGCGCTTAAAGTCCACGGCATCAGCAACGAGTTTTTAAAGGATAAGCCCCGTTTTGGCGTGATTGCCGGTGAGTTGCTGGCGTATTTGAACGGTGCAGAAGTCATCATTCACAACGCGCCGTTTGATGTGGGTTTTTTGAACAAGGAGCTGGAGATTTGCGGCCAGCATCCCATCTCGGCGCATGTCGGCAAAATCACCGACAGCCTGATGATGGCCAAAGAGCTGTACCCCGGCAAACGCAATTCGCTCGATGCGCTATGTGACAGGCTGGAAGTTGACAATTCAGGCCGTACTCTGCATGGCGCGCTGCTTGATGCGGAGCTACTGGCCGATGTGTACATCAACCTCACACGCGGCCAAAACAGTTTGTTGATGGAGGCTAGTACGACAGCCCAAAGCGATACGATCACTCCTGCAATTGACCTCCGCCAATTTGTATTGACGGTAATGGCCGCTAATGATGATGAGCTTGATGCCCATGAAAAACTACTGGCCGACATCGACAAGGCCAGCAAAGGCAAGACAGTGTGGAGAACATGTGCTGGGTGAGAGTCGTCATATAATCTGAGGGTTCTACTTGTAGTGACGGGAGATTAGCTCAGGGGTAGAGCACTGCATTCACACTGCAGGGGTCGCAAGTTCGAAACTTGCATCTCCCACCATTTCACGGTCCACTGAAAAGCCTGTAAGTCATTGAGACTACAGGCTTTTTCTTTTCCCGATCATTCCCGTTTGCGCCCGTCATTGCCCGTTGGTGCAGTCAATTTGTGACTTTGCGCCAATTTTGCGCCAATGAGACTCCAGTTCGCCGAAAGGCATTTCAAACGGAGCTCATTCATGGCTACTTACACCAAGCGCATCTACAAAACCTGGCGCGTCACCGCCCCTGGTTCCGGGGACCTGTCTAAAACGTTCGATACGCAAGCAAATGCGACCGCCTATCTGACGGATCTCAAAAACGCAGGGCACGCCGACGCGCAAATTAAAAAATTCGAATCCTTGGGCTGGCAAGTCCGTATTCGCTGCAAGAATGCACCACCGCAGACCAAAACGTTCAGCACCAAGGCCATGGCCGAGGAGTGGGCCAAAGCCAGGGAGGGAGAGATTGTCAAGCGCCAGTTCGTCGACTACAGCGCAGCTGACAAGGTGACTTTGGGTGACCTTTTGCAGCGATACGATACGAAAAAGTTGGCCCCGCATAAGAATGCGCAGGATTCAGCCAGGTCCCGTATCAGAAAGTTGTGTCGTCACCCCATCACGCAAATTCGCATGTCGGCGATTCAGCCGGGTGACTTTGCCAGCTTTCGTGAGGAACGCCTCAAGGGGGGCTTTATTGAGGCCAAAGAGCAGGGCAGGAAGCCGGTGGAGTGGGCGCCTGTGAAGGGTACCAGCGTTAAACGGGAGCTGGACCTGATGAGCAGCATTATTTCCTACGCAAAACGCGAGTGGAAAATTTATCTTGCTTTCAATCCGGCTTCGGGCAAGTACACCAGCCGGCCAGGGAAGAAGGAAGGCGATGAGCGTGATCGTCGGCTGCACGCCGTATTGCTCTGCAATAACGCCAAGGAAGTCGAGAAGACGGCATTCAGATCCAAGCGTGGAAAGCCTGACATTGAATATGAAAATGATCCTGAAATTACCGCGCTTATGCTCATGCTGTCAGCGCTGATTGAATTCTGACCCACCTTGCCGATTCAATATTGACCCAGGACGGATAATTGCATTTTGATTCTGCAATTGTGGATAAGTGTACT